>NZ_JBFPEZ010000049.1:0-101964 GCF_040838225.1 Xenorhabdus sp. SGI246 | reverse complement strand
ATTTGAACACCGAATTAATATTAATAGTTTTACTTGGTTCTTTAATTGTTATAATAGCCATGTCTATGTTCCTCGTAAGTACTAGACGTTTTATTGAAGCCCCTGACTACTGCTAATAGTTGGGGGCTTCGCCGTTTCAGAGCGGTACTATTTATTACGTAATTGTAACCTTTGTAAAGATTTCTATAGCAAATTTGGGAAGCGTATCGAAAACTAGACTAATCAATCTATTTTGGGTAAGTAATCGGTTACATTAGTTATATAGTGTGATAATTTAGCTCTTTTTTTTCGAAAGGGCGTGACGGTCAATGCAGTGATTTTCACTAGCTGATCTTGGCGTTATATGTAGACATGAGATATATTGCAAATTAAAGGACATATTTCTGCTCTATAGTAACTATCCCTTCTTCATACATATCCTCACCTTGGAAGTGACTCTAACTTCTTTAACAAAAAATGCCTATCTGCCAAATAACATCAAAAAATTTGAATATTTAAAAGCATTGTTTAAGTGTACGGAAATGCACTAGTTCAGCGAGGAATTTTGGCAGTAAATTTTTTGAATAAAATAATGATGAGCGGCAGATCGGACACAAAACGGCATGTATTTTGTTACATTTTTTTACAAATAGAAATACATTCGTTACAAACAAAAACACCTCAGAGGGGGAGTCTGAGGTGTCTTAAATTTAACTTCACGTGCATTTCACGTGCACTTTGAAGTCCTTTTACTGTCATGACAGCGACCAACTAACTTTGCTAACTTACTGTTTTTAAAGTTGTTGTCCCTACACTGTCCTACCAAATTTGGTGGAGCTGGCGGGAGTTGAACCCGCGTCCGAAATTCCTACATCCTTGGTACTACATGCTTAGTCTAATCTTTACATTCGCTTGCCAGCTGCGGACAGACACGCCACTGACAAACTAGCCTGATTGGATTTAACGCTTCAACCCCAGGCAAGGCATCCACGCGATCTCTTTTGGGTTTGACCTCTCTTGATCCCCGTCCTAAGAGCTGAGGCTAGGGAGAGAGGGCTCTGCGCAGGTTATTAAGCTGCCAGTGCGTAGTTTTCGTCGTTTGCGACTATTGTTTTGCGGCTTTTTACGAGGCCAACCGCCCCTCGGCATGCACCTTGGGTTTCGCGAATCCCGTCGAATCCAGAATCAGCCCCAAGTATGTTAAAAGCGAGTATATCAGAATATTGGAGGATAATGCTAGTGATTAACGCCCTGCATTCTTCATAATTCGTGCTTTGTCTAATTTCCACTCACGTTCTTTAATGTCTGAACGTTTATCGTGCGCTTTTTTACCTTTTGCAACGCCAATTTTGATTTTACACCAAGCGTTTTTCCAATAAAGGGAAAGTGCAACGATGGTATAACCTTCGCGATTAATCCGGCCGTACAAGGAATCAAGTTCGCGCTTGTTAAGTAATAGCTTACGTGACCGTGTAGGATCACAGACCACATGGGAAGAGGCGACATTCAATGGCGTGATCGTGGCTCCAAAAAGATAAGCATCACCATCTTTGAGCAAAACATAACTCTCACTGATATTTGCTTTACCAGCGCGCAGCGATTTAACTTCCCAACCTTGTAGTGATAAACCAGCCTCGAATTCTTCTTCAATAAAGTATTCGTGACGGGCTCGCTTATTCATGGCAATAGTTGCCGAACCGGGTTTGTGTGCTTTTTTCTTTGTCATAATGCGTTGTATTATACTGTAAGCGTTAATGAAAGAAATCTATTCTGCATGATATTTAGTGATAAGTGGACATTTATTGCCCTAAATCTCATCGGGTTTTTATTTAACCATATTAAAGTGATATTATTCGGCGCTGTTACGTTTTACAGGAAATGATATGCCACAGATTAGTCGCTCTGCGTTAGTTCCTTACAGCGTGGAACAAATGTATAAATTGATCAATGATGTGAAATCTTATCCGGATTTTTTGCCGGGATGTGTGGGTAGCAGTGTTATAAGTAGCAGTGATAATGAGATGACGGCTTCTGTTGATGTCTCCAAGGCGGGGATTAGTAAGACGTTTGTAACGCGAAATACGTTATTTGATAATAAAAGTATCAATATGCAGTTGGTTGATGGCCCTTTCCGCAAGCTAATGGGCGGATGGCATTTTACACCACTTAGTGAGGATGCCTGTAAGATTGAGTTACATCTCGATTTTGAATTTACCAATAAGTTGATTGAGTTGGCTTTCGGTAAGGTTTTTAAAGAGCTAACCAGTAATATGGTTCAGGCTTTTACCCAACGTGCACGAGAGGTTTATAGTGCCTGATATCAATATCGAAGTTGTTTATGCTTTACCTGAACGGCAATATCTGCGTAAGATAAAATTACCAGAAGGAGCAACTGTCGAACTGGCAATTGTGGAATCAGGTCTTTTGGCATTACGTAGTGATATCGATTTGGCTAAGAATAAAATCGGTATTTATAGCCGTCCGGCTAAATTAACAGATACGTTGGAGGAAGGGGATCGTGTAGAAATTTATCGTCCCCTTATTGCTGATCCAAAAGAAATGCGGCGTAAACGAGCTGAACGAGCGAAAAATGGTGCTCAATAAATATCCATTTGATGTTTATGCGCCAAATAACTATCTGGCGCATAAGTAAAATCTCATATTTTACCCATTTTGAGGTAAAGTTTTTTCATTTTTGATATCAGTTAAAACACCATTGCTATCAAAAATGAGTGTTAGTGTCTCTTGTTTTACTTTCGCATGGCCGGGTTGCTGACGGAAGATGTAGTACCAGGTTTGGCTCCCAAATGGATCTGTCAGCATTGGTGTTCCCAAAGTGTAAGCAACTTGCTGTTGTGTCATCCCTTTATGAATTTTTGATACCTCAGTCGGTGTCAGGTAATTCCCTTGATTAATATCAGGACGATAAACAACTCGCTCAAACATGGAGCAACCCGCAGTTAGCATAACCAACGATACAGTAGCGGCAGTCAACAATTTACAGCGCATAGTAATTACATTCCTTTAGGAGTCAGGCCGTCGATAATAATAAACATTATAGAGTTTGAAAACCTCTATGCCATTTACCTATATCTTTAATTTTGAAATCTGTAAAATATATGACTTCAAGTATACAAAAAAGTTGTATACACGTCGTCTTTCAAGTTACAGCTTTATTGACTGTATCTTGAAATCCATAGGGTATTTAATTTATGCCTCTAACAGTTCTTTTGCATTAGCCAACGTGTTTTTTGTGACTTCACTACCTGCCAAGAGACGGGCAAGTTCCTGAAGACGGGATTTTTTGTCCAATAGCTGCATTCGGGTTTCTGTTTCTTCTCCGTCAGTTTGTTTGCTGACGTAAAAGTGTTGGTGGCCACATCCTGCAACTTGTGGTAAATGTGTAACACACATAACCTGGGTTGATTCGCCTAATTCACGGAGAAGCCTGCCTACAATCATTGCTGTTGGGCCACTGATACCAACATCAACCTCGTCGAAAATTAATGCCGGAGTTTCCGTTTTTTTAGCGGTAATAACCTGAATAGCCAGAGCAATACGAGAAAGTTCGCCACCTGAAGCCACTTTCGCCAGTGCTTGATGGGGCTGTCCAGGGTTAGTTGTAACGTTAAACTCCACCTTGCTGGCTCCATCAATATTTAAATGTTCAGGTTCGAATATAACATCAATGGTGAAACGCCCATGAGGCATGGAAAGCTGGTGCATACTGTTGGTGATAAGCTGGCTTAATTCAAGGGCATATTGTTGGCGGACTTGATGCAGTTTTTCTGCAACGTTGAGTGCTTGTTGATAGTGTAAGCTAACAAGTTCACTGAGATGGGCACAATCATCTTCTTGTTGTGAAAGTTGGTGTTGTTCTTCCAGAAGCTGCTGGTGTAGAGCCGGTAGTTCTTCCGGGGAGACATAATGCTTACGTGCAATACCGATTTGTTGTGATATTTTCTGTTCTAATTCAAACAGACGGTTAGGATCTAATTCCAGTTGATCACTGTAATGACGCAATTCATCACTGACTTCACTGATTTGGATAGCAGCTTCTTCCAGCATGTTGAGTGATCCACTGAGTTTCTGATCCATATTGGCAAGGTCAGTCAGTTCATTTCGTGCGTAACTGAGAAGGCTAACGATATTTTGTTCATCATTGTCACTTAATATCTGGAGAATATTTTGGCTGGCGGACAAAAATTGACCGCAATTTGCCAAGCGTTTATATTCGCTGTCTTGCTCTTGATATTCACCAACTTGAGGCGCAAGTTCATTAAGTTCTTTCAGATGATATTCCAGTAGTTGCTGTCGAGAGCGACGCTCAAGTGCTTGTTGTTGGAATTGGGCAAGTGCCTGACAGCTTTGTCTCCATTGCTGATATGCCTGCTTCATTTCATTCTGCAACACAAATTCGCCGGCATAGATATCCAGTAAATGTTTTTGATGACGATTTTCTAAAAGCAACTGATGGGCATGTTGCCCGTGGATTTGAATCAGGTGTGAACCTAATTCACGAAGTTGGGAAAGGGGAACCGCAGTACCATTGATAAAACCACGGGAGCGCCCGTCTGCGGTAATAGTACGCCGTAGCAGGCACTCATTATCATCATCAAAACTACCGTCGAGTTGATGAGTTTCTAGCCATTTACGGGCAGAAGGTGCATCGGACAGCAAAAAGCGGGCACAAATGTCAGTACGAGGAGCGCCAGCACGAACCATATTCGCTTCGCCACGATTACCGAGGCATAAACCCAGTGCATCAATTGCAATTGATTTACCTGCCCCGGTTTCTCCTGTGATAGTTGTCATTCCTGAGCGAAAATCAATTTCAAGTTCGCGAACAATGGCAAAATTACTGATGGTCAATTGAGCCAACATCGTGCTCCTCCTACCTTTTCCTATACTTAAGACCATGTTTCTATAATAAGTTCATGATATAAATTCATGTTCCTGTGTATAAAAACATGTCTGTTCTTCCATACAGTATAAACTGGTTTTTTATACAGTAAAGTAGGAAAGCCGAGTTTTTAGAACATTTTTTTCGACCAGCCTAATTTAGTACTTAATGTATTGAAGTAGTTGTAATCTTTCGGGTGGATTAAATGCAGGTTATATTCGCTGCGTTTAATGATAACTTCTTCACCATCCTGAATTGGTAAGACAATCTGGCTATCGCAACTGACTTCGTAATCATTGCTGTTTTGAGCAAATTTCAGACGAATGCTACTTCCACTACTGATGACAAGAGGACGAGCAGAAAGCGTGTGTGGAAACATGGGAACCAACACAATAGCATCCAGATTCGGTGTCAGAATTGGACCACCGGCTGATAGAGAGTAGGCTGTAGAGCCGGTAGGTGTTGCTATGATTAAGCCATCTGAGCGTTGAGAAAATGCAAATCGCTCATCAATATAAACTTCGAAATCGATCATATGGGCAACTTTTCCGGGGTGCAACACGACTTCATTCAGTGCTGTACTGTGCCGTGGTTTCTGGCCTTTTTTCGTGACTTGTGCTTCCAGTAAAAAGCGTTTTTCATCCCGATATTCTCCATTGAGAACTTCAGAAAGTTGTTGCAGGGCATTATCGGGATCTAGATCCGTCAGAAAGCCTAAGTTACCACGGTTAATACCAATGACTTTAATATCATAGCGTGCCAATACTCTGGCGGCTCCTAGCATATTTCCGTCACCACCAACGACAATCACCAAATCGGCTATTTTGCCAATTTCGGTTAGTCCTCCGGTATGAGCGCCTTGTAAGTTAATATCTTTTGCAACTTGTCTATCCACAATTACACAGTAACCTTTAGATACCAGCCAGTGATACAGCATTTCATGGGTGGTTAGTGCTTCAGGATGACGTGGACGACCGACAATACCGATGCATTTGAATTCATTATTTATTGCTGTTATTTCCTGCAGCATATGGTTTTGCCCTCACAATATAGATGTGTTCCCTTGAATCCCTCGTTTTGATCCCCATAATAAGCGGGAGTAGCGAAAATAATACAAAATACGCGGAGATATTCATGAGTAGTAAAGACCAAAAAGTACCTGACGAGCAAGTCTCAGAAAATACAGAAAATGTATTTGAGCAACAGAAAGATGCAGAAAAGGCAGACGCGCCAGAGACTGAAAATGTTGTTGACCCGCGTGTTGCCGAGTTGGAAGAGGAACTGAAACAGGCTCAATCTCGTGAGCGTGATGCGGTTTTGCGTGCTCGTGCTGAAGTGGATAATATTCGCCGTCGCGCTGAGCAGGATGTAGAAAAGGCGCATAAATTCGCATTGGAAAGATTTGCCAATGAACTTCTACCAGTGATCGATAATCTGGAGCGTGCTTTGGAAGCGGCAGATCGTACCAATGAGACTTTGGTACCAATGATTGAAGGTATTGAACTGACACTGAAATCATTTATTGATGCAGTGGGTAAATTTGGCATTGAAGTTGTCAGTGATACTCATGTTCCTTTCAATCCAGAGGTGCATCAGGCGATGACTATGATGGAATCTGATCAACATGAACCAAATCAGGTAATGTTGGTAATGCAGAAAGGCTATACCCTGAATGGACGTCTGCTGCGTCCTGCTATGGTTGCCGTTTCTAAGTAAGAGATATAGATTCTATGATTGCAATGCCGCCGATAGAGGCGGCATTTTTGTAGGTATGAGAGGGTTATTCAGGCAATACTGGATTCCAATCAATTGAAGGCAATCCTTGGGCTTCAAGCAACTGGTTAGCTTGGGAAAAGTGTTTGCAACCTAAGAACCCACGGTGTGCTGATAATGGGGAAGGATGTGGTGCTTTTAGAACATGGTGGCGCCGGGTATCAATAATACGGCCTTTTTTCTGCGCGTGAGAACCCCAAAGCAGGAAAATGACACCGCGTCGGTGTTCATTGATTGCTGCAATTACCCTATCAGTGAATGTTTCCCAACCCAGATTAGCATGGGAATGGGCATTTCCTCGTTCAACCGTCAGCACGGTATTAAGCAGTAATACCCCCTGTTTTGCCCAACTAAGCAGGCAGCCATGATTGGGGGGATGAAATCCTTCAATATCAGATTCCAGTTCTTTGTACATGTTGACGAGAGAAGGTGGTGCAGGAATACCCGGCTGGACTGAAAAAGCCAGCCCATGCGCTTGATTTGGGCCATGATAAGGATCTTGCCCCAAAATAACCACTTTTACATCAGCCAGTTCAGTATAGCGAAATGCATTGAAAACATCCTGCTGTGGTGGATAGATTGTTTTGCCTGCTTTACGTTCATTGGCGACATAAGCCAATGTATCAACGAAATAGGGTTGTGTCTTTTCATTACCGATGACATCGTGCCATGTGAGAGGTACGGACATAGCGGATCCCGTTTTATATGATTATCAGATGGGCTTAAGCTTACCGATTCCCTTAGCGCAGGGGAACCCTCTGCGGTTCAACTTAAGCGAATTGATAGAAGAAAATACTGTTTTATGGATTTATCGCAAGCTTACGAGCGAGTAAATTGCAGTTATTGTCTGTTCAACTTTTTTAGACCTCATCAAACCAGCATTAAATTATTACGTTTGTTTATTAAGTGTCATATAGGGTAATTACTTTATATTGTTAATTAAAAATTAAATTTGATATAAGAATGTTAATATTCCTGCCGATAAGAAGATCTAGGTCAGTCTGTTATGTCTAACTTAAAATAGGTAGGAGTATCTTATGGCTTTGGCAATAAATACCAATTTTTTGAGTCAGTTAGGACTATCTCCTGTACAGGGAAATCAGGAAACTCTTCAGTTACCATCTTCTGGCAGCAAACTTCCGGCCAAAAATGAACACCTTTCCTTACCAATAACTTCATTTTCAGAAAATACAAAACAAACTGATTTACTTTACCAATCATTGGTCAATGCTGCTCAAAGCAAAGTTATGGCAACGCCTGAGTTAAAGGCTAATGATATTGCAGGAAAAGATTCACAGTTTATCGACTATGCGTTAGTGCAGGTTACCCGTGACTCATACCGCAGAAATAGTTTTGGCATTGGTGACTATGTACGCATATCAGATGATGAACTCATAAAAGCGGGTATTGATCCTGATATTTTGGATGACACTTCGACGGGATTTCAGGCAGGGGTCTATCGTTATAAGGGGCTATATATTGTGTCAATTGCAGGTTCGAACGAAATAAAGGATTTTATGGCAAGTATTCGTCAGGGGCTTGGATACAATGAAAAACAATATAATCAGGCGGTAGAGCTGGCACAGGCGGCATTAAAGGCATTTGGTGAGAATGTGATTTTTACCGGTCATTCACTGGGAGGGGGGCTGGCATCCATGGCTGCTCTGACAGTAGGAAAGCCTGCTGTTATCTTTAATTCTGCCGGTGTTTCAGATTGGACGTTGAAACGAATGGGCTGGTCACCACAAGTAGCTCGTGAAATGGCAGACAAGGGGTTAATCCGAAATTATGTTGTCGAGAATGATTGGCTACATAATTTACAAAAAACGTTGCCAATTCCTCAGCCAATGGGAAACCAGATTCTGCTTGAGAATGAATATGAACCAGAAGACAATATAATCGATACAATAGTGAACTACAGTTATACGTTACATTCATTCAAAGCTCATTTTTTGGAAGCTATACAGGAATTACTGGTTATTCATAAGCCCTGGCAGGGTAAAGGGGATAGCAGGGAAAGTATAATGATGGCTGCCATGAGTAATGATATAAATGATAATGTCGTTCATTATAACGAAAAGTTGTCATTGCAAACATGGGCGGTAGATATGAGCGAAAATGAACTTAATACTTTGTTTGATGAACCTTGTTGTCAATTTGATTCACAGCAGGAATTAAATGCACAAAAGGTTAAGCAATATTATTCAGTTCATTCTCATTCAAGTAGGTATCTCACATGATATGCTGCCACTTTCTCGTCTATTATCAATGGAAAAGCGGGCAAATAGCCCGCTTATACCATATCAATTATCAATCGTGAAAACATTTAATCTTGAGTAGATTCTGTCGATTCTAGTCTGGGGTTACCAGAAGGAGAACGACGTTTTCCGATGTTTTTACTGTCACGATGGCGCACTTTCACCCGTTTTTTCTTCACATCTTCTGCTTTTTTCTTTTCCTTACGTTTTTCCAGGACTTTTTTGGATGGTTTATGGCTTTTCTTTTCATTCGGTGTTTTGGTTTGCGGACGCAGTTCATCTACAACCCGCATTTTCAGAGGTTCATTGAGATAGCGACTGATTTTTCCAAGCAATAAATGATCATGAGATTCAACCAGCGCAATTGCGGTTCCTTTGCGGCCCGCGCGGGCTGTACGGCCAATCCGGTGCAGGTAAACATCAGCAGTGCGCGGCAAATCAAAGTTAAAAACGTGACTGATGTTTTCGATATCCAATCCACGGGAAGCAACGTCAGTTGCGACCAACACCTTGACTCTGCCATCATTCAGACGTTTTACCGCTTCGGTTCGTTTGGCCTGCACCATTTCACCTTCAAGGAAGCAGGACTGAATACCTGCCTGATGTAGCCAATCCACTAATTCGCGAACACGCTCCCGTTTGCGCACAAAGACAATCGACTTTGTAACATCAGATTGTTTCAAGAGATGGCATAATAAGGCTATTTTATGTTCCAGATTATCAGCACGATAATAGAATTGCTGGATTTTCTTGCGTTCACGACGTGAAGGTTCTGCGTCAATTTCAACAGGGTCTGTCAGCAGACGTTTCGCAAAATCACCAATAGCTTCACCTTCAAGTGTTGCGGAGAATAACAGTGTTTGTTTGCGCCAGCGCGTTTCTCCGGCAATAGTTTCAACATCATTGGCAAACCCCATATCCAGCATACGATCTGCTTCATCAAGAATTAGGGTTTCTACCGCACGGCAATCAAAGTTCTCTTCTTTGATATATTGCAGCAGGCGTCCGGTGGTCGCGACAACAATGTCCTGGTTCTCACTGAACACTTCAGCATGGTTCATATAGGCAACACCACCAGTAATAGTGGCAACATCCAGATTAGTGTGGGCAGCCAGCTCCTTAGCCTGTTCTGCAACCTGCATGGCTAATTCACGGGTTGGTGTTAGGATCAGAATACGTGGTGGCCCTGACTTTTTACGTGGAAAGTCCAGTAAATGTTGTAGAGCTGGCAGCAGGTAGGCCGCTGTTTTGCCTGTCCCTGTCGGCGCAGAACCGAGTACATCACGCCCATCCATAGCCGCAGGAATGGCCGCTGCCTGTATTGCTGTCGGACGTTCATAGCCTTTGTCGTTCAACGCATCAAGCAGGCATTCATCAAGTTCGAATTCGGAAAAGTTTGTCGCAGTCATCATATACCTCTGTTTGGGGAGCCGATTATAAACCAGGTTAGGCGCATTCTTCACCCTATAACATACGTCAGCAATAAAAGTATCCGGTGTGTAAGTGGCTTTTATCCACGAGTTATAAGATTTATGCTATGACGAATGTTTGATTTCAACAGATATAGTTCATGGTGTTAATAGATAAACCTGCTTTTCGTCGTGGTGGTTTCACATTTAAACAATTCTTCGTTGGGCATGATAAGTGTGCAATGAAAGTTGGTACGGATGGTGTGTTATTGGGAGCATGGGCACCTGTAGATAACAGAAAGTATTGTCTGGATATTGGGTGTGGTAGTGGTTTGATCGCACTGATGGTAGCGCAAAGGAGTGGCGGTGATACGGTGATTGATGCAGTAGAGCTGGATGCAGATGCAGCAATGCAGGCGACTGAAAATGTTCAGCGATCTCCGTGGGTTTCCCGTATTACTGTGTATCAGCAGGATATTTATGAATTTGCCCGGCAAAATGGTAGTCGGTATGATCTGATTGTGAGCAACCCTCCCTATTTCGAACCTGCGATTGATTGCCGCGATGAAGCACGTAATCAGGCACGTTATACGAAGTCATTGACTCATCAGGGGCTATTGGACTGTGTTGAGCATATGATTACCCCTGAAGGGCTTTTTTGTGTTGTACTTCCATATCAGATTGGCAAAATCTTTGAAAAAATGGCCACAGAATGTGGTTGGTTCACCCATTATCGCGTCAATATTCGTGATAGGGTGGATAAACCGTTACATCGTTTATTGTTGGGACTGGCCCGTCAAGAGAAAGAGACTCAAATCAGGGAACTGACTATCCGTGCATCTGATGGTACATATTCAAACGAATTCCAGTACATGGTGAAAGATTTTTATCTTTATTATTAATAGGGTTATCGTTAATAAGGTCATTCAGTTTCTTTGTGAAATAGTAGGATAAATCTTTCTGTTTTTCGTCACTTGAAATCCAATGTTCCTCTGAATAGAGGCTATGATTTGTACTATAAATTAAGAATGCAATACAAAATAACAGGTGGTTGTAAGATAAAATTACAATCAAAGTTGAACTTCACGCGTAATTGACACTCAAACGTGATGCTTGTTCGGGTAGCAAGATATCATAACTGGTGTAATTAAGTATAAATGTGGAGTTTTACCTCAGGAGAGTGAGTCTCGGATGAGCGAGCAGTTAACGGATCAAATGCTGGTCGAGCGGGTACAAAAAGGCGACCAAAAAGCATTTAATTTGCTGGTAGTCAGATACCAGCACAAAGTAGCGAGCTTAATTGCCCGTTACGTACCTCAGGGCGATGTTCCTGATGTCGCTCAAGAGGTATTTATTAAAACTTATCGGGCACTGTCTTCTTTTCGTGGTGATAGTGCCTTTTACACGTGGTTGTACCGTATTGCCGTTAATACTGCGAAAAATTATTTAGTTGCTCAGGGGCGTCGTCCACCATCCAATGATTTGGATGCTAATGATGCAGAAAATTATGATACGTCAAGTTCTTTAAAAGAAATTTCGAACCCTGAGAATTTAATGTTGTCAGAAGAATTAAAGGAAGTGGTATTCCGTACTATTGAGTCGCTTCCGGAGGATTTGCGGATAGCAATTACACTTCGGGAATTGGATGGGCTGAGCTATGAAGAAATAGCTGTCATTATGGATTGTCCTGTAGGTACTGTTCGTTCACGAATATTTCGGGCAAGAGAAGCCATTGATAATAAAGTTCAACCCCTGATCCAACAGTAGTGGAACAAAACAATATTGAAGGTACTTGGCATGCAAAGAGAGAAACTTTCCGCATTAATGGATGGAGAAGTTCTTGATAGTGAAATCGTTCGTTTGATCTCTGAAGATGCTTTAATGCAGAAGCAGTGGGAAAGATATCACCTCATCCGTGATACATTACGTGGTGATATCGGTGAGGTATTGCATTTGGATATCGCTAGTCAAGTGGCGCAGGCGCTTGAAAAAGAACCCGTCCATATCAATCCAGCAGTTGTTCCGGAATCTCAGCCAAAACCTGAAACATGGCAGCAAATGCCGTTCTGGCATAAACTTCAGCCTTGGGTAAGTCAAATGACACAAGTGGGTGTAGCAGCTTGTGTATCTCTGGCCGTGATTATTGGTGTTCAGCAATACAATAGCAGTGGTAGTGGGGCTGAAACTGATATTCAATCTGATAACCCAGTCTTTAATACGTTGCCGGTAATGGGTTCCGCTTCGCCTGTTGGTTTATCTGTTCCTGGCGAGAATGACGCTTTTGGTGGTGACTTGAGTATGCAGATACGGGAAAGCAATAAACGCATTGACGCTATGTTGCAGCAGTATGAACTTTCCCGGCGTATCAATGCAGAAAGAGAGCAAGCGTTATCGGAAGTTGGGAATACACAGCCCGGAGAACAAAGACAGCAAGCTCAGAATAAGCAATAAAAATGAAATATATCGGTTTTTTCATTTTATTATTTGGGAGCTTGTTAAGTCCCTCGAAAGCCTCGGCCCAACAAAGCAGTGCCGGGGCTTTGTTACAGGATATGCGGTACTCTGTACAAACTTTCGCTTATGAACTGGCTTTTATTAATTTGAGCCAGCAATTTTTGATACCGCTGCGGTATCGTCATGCCATCATTGACAATCAACCCATAGCGCAAATTATTCAGATGGACAGTACTCGTCGTGAAATTGTTCAGCGCGGTAATCAGATCAGTTATTACGAATCGGGCCTGGATTCATTCAGTTTACGTGGCAACCATATTGTGGATTATCTTCCACCGATTATCTTTGCTGATTTTTCTCGATTACAGAAATTTTATAATTTCATTGATGCGGGCTCTACTCACGTTGGTGACCACCCTGTACACTTTGTACGTATAACATCCAAAGATAACGACCGTTATAATTATAATTTATTGATAGATAAGGAAAGCTATCTTCCTTTGTTTATTGAACTATTTGATCAGGAAGAAATGATGGTTGTTGAACAATTCCGGGTTGTATCGTCAAGAGTGAATGACGGGATAAAGCAGGAATTGAGAGCCATTGTTGATTTGAAATTACCGCCGATGTTAGTCACTCCAGAATCAGGAGGGACAGTGAAGTTTGATTGGAAGGTTGGCAAATTACCTGAAGGCTTTGAGGAAGTTTCCCGTAACAGGAATTGGTTATCAAAGGCAGAGTTATTGGAATCCATTATGTATAGTGATGGGTTGTTTAATTTTTCTGTAAATGTAGTAAATACGAGTGCAAAGGTAGCCGATGAACCGCTATATCGACAGGGCAGGCGAACAATTTATACTGTATCCAAAGGGAAAAACAACATCGCTGTGATCGGCGAATTACCCCTTGCAACAATTAAACAGATTGCCGCCAGCGTTACGTTTGTGGGGAATAACTGATGGTTAAAGAATGGGCAACTGTTGTTCGTTGGCAACAGGGGCGAGCATTATTACGTTATGGCTCATCTTCAGGTTGTGGTAGTTGTCGGGCTAAAACGGCTTGTGGCTCTTACTTGTTAGAAAAATTAGGGCCAGAGAATATCCATCAATTGGAACTGGAAATTGCGCAACCGCTTCAACCGGGGCAAAAAGTAGAAGTCGGCATTCCTGAAAGTAGCTTGTTACGTTCGGCCATGCTGGTTTATCTGACCCCGTTATTAGGTCTGTTTTTAGGTGGTCTGTTCTGCCAATATTGGACTACTAACCAGTTATGGATATGTATGGGGGGAATCATCGGTGGTATTGCCGGTTTTGCTCTTGCCCGTAAGATCGCCGCATACTGGGATAGTCAACAAGCATACCAACCAGTTGTATTACAAATTGGTTTACCTCCCGATACGATTGAGGTTCTGCATCAGGAATAATCTGTTTTACCATACTTATTTTCACGATTTTTTTCAGGAATGTTTTTACTTTCTGGTCATACTGAATGGGTTAGATTGAAAACCACAGGCATGACTAGGTTTTCACAGGTTTGGCATGTAGAATACGGCTCCTCAGGCCAGTGGCCGAACCTATAAATGTCGCTTTATGTCCATCTGTGTGTCCATAGGCGAATGATCCAGAAATATTAAGGCAAAAAAGATTTAATAATGAAGCAAATAAGAAATTTCTCCATTATCGCCCACATCGACCACGGGAAGTCCACGCTATCTGACCGGATTATTCAAATCTGTGGGGGGCTGTCAGACCGAGAAATGGCAGCACAAGTATTGGATTCAATGGATCTTGAACGTGAGCGTGGTATCACTATCAAGGCACAAAGCGTCACCCTTGATTACAAGGCAACTGACGGAAATGTTTATCAATTAAACTTTATCGACACGCCGGGGCATGTTGATTTTTCTTACGAAGTTTCCCGCTCTCTGGCTGCCTGTGAAGGCGCATTGTTAGTTGTTGATGCAGGGCAAGGGGTTGAAGCTCAAACACTGGCTAACTGCTATACGGCCATTGAAATGGATCTGGAAGTTGTCCCGGTTCTGAATAAAATTGACCTGCCCGCCGCAGAGCCAGAACGTGTTGCAGAAGAAATTGAAGACATCGTTGGTATTGATGCAACAGATGCTGTTCGTTGTTCTGCAAAAACCGGACTGGGTGTACAGGATGTTATTGAACGTCTGGTTAAAGAGATCCCACCACCCGAAGGCGATCCTGAAGCGCCACTACAGGCTTTGATTATCGATTCATGGTTTGATAATTACCTCGGCGTTGTTTCACTTGTTCGTATTAAGAACGGTACGTTGCGTAAAGGCGACAAAATTAAGGTAATGAGTACTGGTCAGGTGTATAACGCTGACCGTTTGGGGATCTTTACACCGAAACGTGTTGATCGTGAGGTACTGCACTGTGGTGAAGTAGGTTGGTTGGTGTGTGCGATTAAAGATATCCTCGGTGCGCCAGTCGGTGATACTTTGACAACAGCACGTCAGCCAGCAGATAAGCCTCTGCCGGGCTTCAAAAAAGTGAAACCTCAGGTTTATGCAGGTTTATTTCCCGTCAGCTCTGATGACTATGAAGCATTCCGTGATGCTTTGGGGAAATTGAGTCTGAACGATGCCTCCCTGTTCTATGAGCCAGAAAGTTCCACAGCATTGGGTTTTGGTTTCCGTTGTGGTTTCCTGGGCTTACTGCATATGGAGATCATTCAGGAGCGTCTGGAGCGTGAATATAACCTTGACTTGATCACCACAGCACCAACTGTTGTTTATGAAGTTGAGACAACCACGGGTGACATCATTTATGTGGATAGTCCATCCAAGTTACCGCCATTAAACAATATTAAAGAGCTGCGTGAACCTATTGCAGAATGTCACATGCTGTTGCCGCAGGAATATCTCGGTAATGTCATTACACTTTGTGTAGAGAAACGTGGTGTTCAGACTAATATGGTGTATCACGGTAATCAGGTTGCGCTGACATACCAAATACCAATGGCAGAAGTCGTGCTGGATTTCTTTGACCGTCTGAAATCTACGTCTCGCGGTTATGCATCGCTGGACTATAACTTTGTCCGCTTCCAGCATTCGGACATGGTACGTGTGGATGTTTTGATTAACGGCGAACGAGTTGATGCACTGGCATTGATCACCCATCGTGATAACTCGCAATACCGTGGTCGTGAGCTGGTGGAAAAAATGAAAGAGCTGATCCCACGCCAACAGTTTGATATTGCGATTCAGGCGGCTATTGGGACGCATATCATCGCACGTTCTACTGTTAAACAGTTGCGTAAAAACGTATTGGCGAAATGTTATGGCGGTGACGTTAGCCGTAAGAAAAAGTTATTGCAGAAACAGAAAGAAGGTAAAAAACGCATGAAGCAGGTCGGTAACGTTGAGCTGCCGCAAGAAGCCTTCTTAGCGATTCTGCATGTTGGAAAAGATTAATTAACAAGGTCGTAAGGAGTCTAAATGGCTAACACTTTTGCCTTGATCTTAACGTTAGCAACGTTAATCACTGGTATTATCTGGTGTATAGATCGTTTCAAGTTTACCCCTGAGCGCAAGAGAAAACTTGCTCAGGTTCAGGAACAGGCAGCAGGTAAGGAATCTCAGGAAGCTGCGATTAAAGAAATAAATAAGCCTACATGGGTTGAGACATTTGCGTCTGTTTTTCCGGTGTTAGCCATTGTTTGGATCTTGCGTTCTTTTGTGTATGAACCTTTCCAGATCCCTTCTGGTTCAATGATGCCTACCTTATTGACCGGGGATTTCATTTTAGTGGAAAAGTTTGCTTATGGTTTGAAAGACCCGATCACACAGACAACTCTGATTAAAACTGGTGAGCCTGAACGTGGGGATGTTGCAGTTTTTAAATACCCACTTAACCCCAGTGTAGATTTTGTAAAACGGGTAATTGGTTTACCCGGAGACAAAATTGTTTACGATTACCTGAACAAAGAACTTCATGTTTATCCGGGTTGTGGTCGAAATCCAGTCTGCAAAGGCATTTTTCCTATCACTTATAAAACTATGTACCCAAGTGAGTGGACTATCACAGATCAAGTTAAAAAAGACGGAACGATCGCCAGAGAAGTGCATCAAGTTCCTCTTATGGATGCATTAGGGCCATATAGTATTCGTCAAGGGGAGCGAGTAGAAATTTTGGACAAAGTTTCCCACCATATCCTGACACTTCCACGCTTGAATATACCAGAGTTCACTCAGCTTGGTTTACCGTTAGGAACCTGGGTTGTGCCTGAAGGTGAATATTTCATGATGGGTGATAATCGTGACAATAGCTCTGATAGCCGCGTTTGGGGATTTGTACCGGAGAAAAATCTGGTAGGACGTGCAACGGCTATCTGGATCAGCTTTGAAAAACAGGAAGGTGAGTGGCCGACAGGCGTACGTCTGAGCCGAATTGGTGGAATTCACTAATATTGATATATTAGCGAAGCATTAATTTATCGCCCAGTGTAGAATATTCTCTCAAACGAGATGACTGGTTTTCTAAGATGATGAATATTTTAGGGAACCAGTGCAAACGCAACAGTTTTGTAGGGCCATCTGACTGTAATCAAATAGCCTCACAGGTCTGTTGCGTGTGCTTTTATTTGACGGATTCTAACTGAATTGGTAGCACATGAACCCCATAATAATGAACAGGTTACAGCACAAGCTGGGATATACCTTTACACAGAATGATTTATTGCTTCAGGCGTTAACTCACCGCAGCGCCAGCAGTAAGCACAATGAACGTCTGGAATTTCTTGGTGACTCAATTCTGAGTTTTGTCATTGCTAATGCGCTTTATCTCCGTTTTCCCCGTGTTGATGAAGGGGATATGAGCCGTATGCGTGCCACATTGGTGCGGGGCAATACGTTAGCAGAGCTTGCCAGAGAATTTGAATTGGGAGAATGTTTACGTTTGGGGCCGGGTGAACTAAAAAGTGGTGGCCACCGTCGTGAATCCATTTTAGCTGATAGTATCGAAGCCTTAATTGGGGCCATTTTTTTGGATAGCAATATTCAGACAGTCGAAAAGATTGTTTTAAATTGGTATGAAGCTCGCCTGAATGAAATTAGTCCGGGCGATAAACAAAAAGATCCCAAAACACGTTTACAAGAATATCTGCAAGGGCGCCATCTGCCGTTGCCATCATATCTGGTTGTTCAGGTTCGTGGGGAAGCACACGATCAGGAATTTACAATTCACTGTCAGGTCAGTGGATTTGAACAACCTGTCAGAGGAGTCGGTTCCAGCCGTCGCAAGGCAGAGCAGGCGGCTGCAGAACAAGCATTAAAACAACTGGAGCTTGAATGAGCAAAGAAAAAAACTATTGTGGATTCGTTGCAATAGTCGGACGGCCCAACGTCGGTAAATCGACTTTATTGAATCAGTTACTGGGCCAAAAAGTATCAATCACTTCCCGTAAACCCCAAACGACACGACATCGTATCATGGGCATCCATACGGAAGGTGCTTATCAGACGATTTATGTAGATACACCGGGTCTCCATATTGAAGAAAAGCGAGCGATTAACCGCCTGATGAATCGTGCTGCGAGTAGTTCAATCGGCGATGTGGAACTGGTCATTTTTGTTGTGGAAGGTACTCACTGGACACCAGATGACGAAATGGTTGTAAATAAGCTGCGTAACTTGCGTTGTCCGGTCATGTTGGCTATCAATAAAGTCGACAATGTCACCGATAAAACCATTCTTCTGCCACATATTGGTTTTCTCAGCAAAAAGATGAATTTCATTGATGTTGTACCGATCAGTGCAGAAAAAAACATGAACATTGATACGATTGCCAAAGTAGTGCGTGAGCATATTCCAGAAGCAGAGCATCATTTCCCGGAAGATTACATTACTGATCGTTCACAGCGTTTCATGGCATCTGAAATTATCCGTGAAAAACTGATGCGTTTTCTGGGCGATGAACTGCCTTATTCGGTAACAGTTGAAATTGAACAATTCGCTGTTAATGAACGTGGTGGTTATACTATTCATGGTCTGATTCTGGTAGAGCGTGAAGGCCAGAAGAAAATGGTTATTGGTAACAAAGGCAGCAAAATCAAAACCATTGGAACAGAAGCTCGTCAGGACATGGAAAAACTGTTCGAAGTTAAAGTTCATCTGGAACTCTGGGTTAAAGTGAAAGCTGGTTGGGCTGATGATGAGCGAGCTCTACGCAGCCTTGGTTATATTGACGATCTATAAGGTTAATTTGTGGACGGCTGGCAGAGAGCCTTTGTACTTCATGGGCGCCCTTACAGTGAAACCAGTTTATTGCTGGATTTTTTTACTGAAAATGAAGGGCGGGTACGTGTTTTAGCAAAAGGTGCACGTAGTCGCCGTTCTAACCTTAAAGGTTGTCTTCAACCTTTCACCCCGTTGCTGATCCGCTGGAGTGGGCGGGGTGAAATCAAAACCTTGAGGGAAGCTGAACCTATCTCTCTGGCCCTGCCTTTAACAGGTAGCGTGTTGTACAGTGGTTTGTATGTGAATGAACTCTTATCAAGAGTTCTTGAGCAAGGCACTGCATATCCGGCTATTTTTTTCGATTATCTCCAGTGTTTACAAATCCTTGCTGCAAGTGAACACACCCCCGAATATGCTTTACGTCGCTTTGAATTATCTGTGCTAACTCATATGGGATACGGTGTAGACTACCTTCATTGTGCCGGTAGTGGTGAGCCTGTTACAGATACAATGACTTACCGTTATCGTGAAGAAAAAGGGTTTATTGCCAGTCTGGTTGTTGACCAATACAGCTTTACTGGCAATGAACTAAAAGCGCTGGCAGCACGTGAATTTCCTGATCCAACTACTCTGAAAGCGGCCAAACGTTTTACTCGTATTGCATTAAAGCCTTACCTGGGTGGAAAGCCATTAAAAAGCCGTGAATTATTTCGCCAATTCGCGCGCAAAAAGACAGATAGTTTTAATCAGAAAAATTAATATGGGATCATTCTAAATAATGGGAAATGTAAATTTCATTTTATCTAATATTATTGCAGGAGCTAAGAATGGCTGAGGTATTGTTAGGCATCAACATTGACCATATTGCAACAGTGCGTAACGCGCGTGGAACGCAATATCCTGATCCTGTGCAAGCTGCATTTGTTGCTGAACAAGCAGGCGCAGATGGGATAACAGTTCACTTACGTGAAGATCGCCGCCACATTACAGGCCGAGATGTTCAGTTATTAGCAAAAACTATTCAAACACGCATGAACCTCGAAATGGCGGTGACAGATGAGATGGTAGAAATAGCCTGCCAAATCAAACCTGCTTTTTGTTGTTTAGTCCCTGAAAAGCGTGAGGAAATCACAACAGAAGGTGGGCTGGATGTATTTGGGCAGAAAGCACATATTGCTGCTGCTGTTAAGCGTTTATCAGAAGCAGGTATTCTTGTGTCTCTGTTCATTGATGCGGATCACCAACAAATTGATGCTGCCGTAGAAGTTGGAGCTCCGTTCATTGAGATCCATACAGGGGCATACGCGGATGCAGAAAATACTGAGCAGCAGGAGAAAGAGTTCCAGCGCATTAAAGAAGCAGCGAGTTATGCGACAAGTAAGGGTATTAAAGTTAATGCAGGCCATGGATTAACGTACCACAATACACAACGCATCGCGGCATTACCGGAGATCCATGAACTGAATATTGGTCATGCCATCATTGGTCGTGCTGTATTCAGCGGCTTATCTGCTGCGGTTGCTGATATGAAAACATTGTTGCGTGAATCTCGTCGTTAATGGCTATTGTCGGATTAGGTACAGATATTGTTGAAATTTCCCGAATTGAGGAAATTGTTGGGCGTTCTGGTGAACGCCTGGCAAAACGAGTCTTAAGTGAAAACGAGTGGCAACAATATCAGCAGCATAATCAGCCGGTTCGTTTTTTGGCAAAACGTTTTGCTGTCAAAGAAGCCGCAGCTAAAGCGCTTGGAACAGGTATCCGCAATGGTCTGGCTTTTAACCAGTTTGAAGTGGTTAATGACGTTTTAGGAAAACCACTATTAAAACTTCGTGGTGAAGCGGAAGTTCTGGCTGATAAACTGAATGTAAAATCTATGCATGTTACATTGGCAGATGAACGGCGTTATGCTTGTGCGACAGTGATATTGGAAAGCTAGCGAAAAATGTTGTAAACCCTCGTCTAGCGTGGGCGGGGGATATGAAGAGAGAAATCCCGTCCGATAGGACGTGAAGCAGTCACTATTGATGACATTTAAGAAGTTATAAGGTCATTAAGATTATTCAACATTATTTATACTATTCAGTAAAAAAATAATGACCTATTTTATAGGTTTCTTTGTGAACGATAAAAATTGTTATCAGATTTTATCTGCATGATGTAAGAGTACAAATTTGTCCCACAGTTGTTCTTCTGTTTCTTTATGACTTTTATCGATAATAATGGTATTTGTTATCGGACAAACAGATTGGCAGGTTGGCTTTTCGTAATGTCCTACGCATTCGGTACAGCGTTTTGGATCAATCTCATAAATCTCAGCTCCCATAGTGATAGCCTGATTTGGACATTCAGGTTCACACATGTCGCAATTGATGCAGCGTTTGGTAATGAGTAGTGCCATTTTAATCTCTTATGGAAATAACATATTAAAATCAGTTGGTTAAATAAATTCCGTATTGGTTATATTTATCCGGTTCTTGTATTTTTATACAGTATCTTTTGCGTTAAAAAATGGTATTTCGTAACACAAAACCGTAACACATACATATTTATAAGGTCTAAAATATAGCAATGTGTGAGCTAACATATCAACGTGATAATATAATGGAGTTTTCTGTAATGAAACCAAGCTATTTCATGGAAATTATATTACCAGATAATTATCACATACGAGATTTTTTGGCTTTTCATCATCGGGATGAGAAAGGTGTTTCTGAAATTGTACAGCAGAGTCAGGTTAAAAAGGGCATCATTTGGCACGGAATTCCTGCATTACTGATTGTATCAATGGAGGAAAAACGGGCAAAAGTGCGGCTTGATATTGACGGTGACAATACACTTCATTCAAAAAATTCTTTATCTCTTCTGGCCTCACATATGCTTGGGTTATTGCAACCCGTAGAGGTATTTGAATCCCAATACCAAAAAGACCCTGTCATTGGAGGATTAATTTCCCGACAAGCAGGTCTGCGAATTTACCAGTCGGCAACACCTTTTGAAGCACTGAGCTGGGCGATTATAGGGCAGCAAATCAGTGTCAGTGCTGCGATCTCCATTCGCAGGCGATTTATTCAGGCTATCGGTGTTAAACATACTTCAGGGTTGATGTGTCATCCGACTTATCAGGAAGTCATACAGTGCACAGAGCAGGATCTATGTCAGTGTGGTTTTTCTATGAGTAAGGCTAAAGCTCTGTTGAATGTCTGCCGGATGATTGACTTGGGTGAGTTGAATTTGTCCATTGAAAATACTGAGGGTGAGGTTAAATCACTCATAGAAAAACTTTTGGCTATTAAAGGCATAGGCATCTGGACAGTGAACTATACCTTGTTAAGGGGCTTTAATTATTTAAATGGTTCTCTGCATGGAGATGTGGCAGTAAGGCGCAACCTTCAGCATTTACTGAAACAGGAAAGTAAAGTCAATGCTGAACAGGCTGAAAAATGGCTGGCAGATTTTTCACCCTGGAAAGCACTTGTTGCTGCACATTTATGGCGACAGCAATCCAGTAGTGGATATTAGAGCTTGTTGACGTTTTATGTTCATTACTCACTTAATATAATTGGTAACTACATGGAGTGGTGGGCGCATTTTGTGCAATCGCATTTTATTGCAATTACACAAAATGCTTAATTCTGACAAATGTATTTTCCATCAAATTGAACTTTCAGCAATTTTTGAAGTAAGGAATGATCGCTGATACTACAGTTTATTGTTCGATACAACCTATGTAAGCGTCACTATCATATGTCTTTGTCAGCTATCGAAAAATATGACATGACGTTTTTACTCCGTTTTATTATGAACGCTGAATTGAATATGTTCAGCAGATAACAGCGTTCTCAATTTTTCAACATCTAAAAATACTTCACCGGTACTGAAGATTGTCGGAGCATTATTCTTTATATGTTCCGCTAATTGCATCACTAAAGCAGCAGCTCCTGTTGCTGTTAAATGTGTCTGTCCCTCTGAATCAATAAGTTGAAAATATATGGATTTACTATATCCATTTTTATCAATTCCTTGTATATCAGTGCGGATTTGGTGTTTATATCCCTGTCCTGGATTATATAAAATTTTTCTACGAAGGCCAGTCGCTCTTCTACCTGATAGTAGTTTCCAAATCCCTTTTTTAACCAAGAAAGATAACAATTGATTACTTTTAGGATTATCAAAACCAATTCTGGTAGCGATAGTTTGTGCATTTGTAATTAAAGGTAATATAAATTGATCAGGCATATCAATACGAAAAACTTTATGATGGCTACCATCACTAAATAAAACTACTCGCTCATCAGAAAAAGGACGAACTTTTTGGTATTTCCCATTATTTTTTACTGTAAAAGGAACTGTCAGCCTGTCCATATAATCAATTGAGTTTGGACCAGCTTTGTCATTTAAAGAATATAGGACACTCATATCAATACTATCAATACTTTTAAATGACTGGCTGATATCTTTGATGAATGTTGCTACAATTCCAGCCATCCATGATGATGAAAAAATCATATGGCTAGGCTTTTGGTTTTGCATAACTATTGCTTTACTTAACGCAACCTGTAAACGTTCCGTCCAACGAGTTATATCCACATAAGCGATATTATTTTGATGTGCAAAATGTAATAATTTATCATCTGGATCATTAACAAGTGCTAACACAATATCAATTTTTAGTTCATTCGGTAAAGAAGGTTTTTCAATATCAAAAAATAGGCTCTTTGAGTTAATTAGATTTTCAGAAAACTTTTGGGCTTTATCAATATTTCTACCAGAAATTATTAATTCTAAATCAGGTTGATATTTATTGAGGATTTTTGCGACTTGTTGACCAACGACGCCGTAACCACCAACGAGTAATACCGAAATTTTATTCATTTTATAACCATTGAAATCATTAAGTAGTTAAGGATTTTAATTATAGTAACTATTAAAAGTATTGCAATACATTAAAAGGGGAATTACGCCAGTATGTAAAAGACTGGCGTTTATAATAATTCGATTGTCAATATGGGATAAGTAAGTTATAAAAAATGTAAATAACTTCTAAATAACTATCGATTCTAGCATTATTTTTCTCTCTTCATTACTTATTTTAGGAACAGCATAAAAAGGGATACCATTAACTGGAGATATACCAACTAACTTTTCTTATTATGTCTTTAAGAAATAAAAGAAATATTAACATTTGGATGGTGAGTGAATATGTTACATTCCTCCCCCCTCACCACCATCAATTGTTATCCCTTGGGCAGTAATCATGGCAGCATTAGGAGAAATGAAAAACATGACCGTATTGGCAACATCCTGTGGAGTGATTAAACGTCGCAATGGAATTTTTTTGGCTGCCCTTTTTAATAAGACCGATGTTGAACATCCTAGTAATTGGGCCTGTGGTTCCAGGCCTTTCACCAGCATCGGCGTATTAACCCAAGCAGGCAATACGGCATTTACGGTTATTTGTCTCTCCGCAAGATCCAGAGCTAATGATTTGGTTAAACCAAGTAAAGCATGTTTTGATGCACAATAGGCAGTATTACGTGTTGCCCCTACCTTGCCAAGAATAGATGAAATGATGACAATTCGCCCACCAGAAACGATATCAGGCACAACTTGTGATAATAGACGTTGGGTTGAATGCAAATTGGTTACCAGTACCGAATCCCATATATCATTTTGATCAATATAATTATTATCCGCTTTACCATGACTAACAACAATGCCTTTTATTTCACGTCCTTTAACCAAAGGTACTAATTCTCTGGTTAGTGCTTCCTCTTCAACTAAATCGATTTGGAGGGGATGAATATATTCTGGTGATTTACTTACTAATTCATTTAACCCA
Source organism: Xenorhabdus sp. SGI246 (assembly GCF_040838225.1). Taxonomy (NCBI): domain Bacteria; kingdom Pseudomonadati; phylum Pseudomonadota; class Gammaproteobacteria; order Enterobacterales; family Morganellaceae; genus Xenorhabdus; species Xenorhabdus sp. SGI246. Next base: position 77,138 of record NZ_JBFPEZ010000049.1, on the reverse strand, counting down.
TCCAGGTTAATATCAATTGCAATAACATAATATCCAGCTACAACAAGCTGTTGGCAAACAGCAAATCCAATACCGCTTGCTGCACCGGTAACAATAAATGTTAACATTGTTCTTCCTTACTTAACTTAGTGCAATGCCGCCATTAATATTAATTACTTCACCAGTTATATAATTATTTTCTATCAGAAAATGTATTGCACTGGTAATTTCATTAACTTGCCCAACTCGCTTAAGTAATACTTTATTATTGATTAATTCCTTATGTGTCCTTAATAAAGTTTCTGTCATCTCTGTTTGGATAATACCAGGTGCAATAGCATTAACCCGAATATTTTTAGGAGCCACCTCAACTGCAAGTGCTCGTGTCAATGACTCTATTCCACCTTTAGTTGCCGCATAAATTGATTGGCCTTTATTCGGTCTTGTGGCTGAAATTGAAGAAATATTGATAATATGACCGCTACGTTGTGGTATCATTACTTTCAGTACTTCACGACTACACAAAATATAGCTCAACAAATTGTTATTTAATAATAATTCAATATCCTTAGTTTCCATTGTAGCCAACAGACCATCTCTGGTTATCCCCACATTGTTGACCAGAAGATCGATACGACCAAACACGTTAATTACTCTATCAATAAAAGCATTTACATCTCCTGCTTTGGCTAAATCAGCTTTGATTGGCAAGATATCTGGATGATTTTGCTTCATTTCGGCAATAAAATTGGTTAATTGGGGAGTTTCATGTCGATAACAAAAAGCAACCCGATATCCCTTATCCAGTAAGCTTAAAACTATAGCTTTACCAATGCCTTTGCTGCCTCCCGTCACAATCGCACTTTTTATGATAGTGTCTGATTTTAACTCTCCATGATGACTCATAAACTTGAATTCTCCTTGATATCAGATAAGGTAAAATTATGTTTTTTGGCGATTGTCATAATATCGATCACCTGAGTAACAGAGATATTCCCGTATGAAAAATTCCCTTTGTATTCTTCCAGCCCCAACAAAACCGTTTCTGCCATGCAGGCATAAATCTGCCCTTCTTTTAAATAGGCACGCACGCGGGGATCTAAGCTATCATTATTGGGTGTCTGAACAATTCCACCCCGCAATACTTTGATATCTGTCCGTCTAAGAATATCTTCGTCAGAAAGGTTATGTGGCACTGAAATATCACAGACGATTGCCCTTTCTTTGATTTTTTCAACCGACAAAAATGCCTCTGAAGCATTCGAAGCACATACAATCACATCACAGTTTTCAATATCAGAAATATTTTGGGAGGTGTAGATAAATGTCTGAGCTGGGTAATTCTGGCTCAAATAGCGATCTATCTCCATTCCCACATTTTCTTTATCAATGAGGTCATCAACAGGCATAGTGGAAAGGCTCTCTACTATTCTTTTTGCTAATCCCTCAGTTACTGGCATTCTGTTAACAATGAACTGTTCATAGATATTTTTATAAATATGGTATTTCACCATATCCAGCTTTTTCAGCGAACCATGGTTATTGCTACCTATCAATACCATTTCCTGAAATTGGGGGCCTAATATCTCTGCATAAACACTTCCGATATTCCCGGCTCCTCCCACAATCGCAATCCGCATGTTAACCATGTCCCGATCTGCAATACTTTTTTGCAGTGCTTCAATTCCGATGCTTATAGTCAAGGCATTGCCTGTTGTCACGCTGATTGGCGTGTTTTTTAAGGATTTGCCATTATTGGTGATGATAGAAGTAAACATTCCCAATCCAACGGCCGTATTACCATCAGAGGCTGCTTGGGTGATCCGGACATCAATTTCATGTCGCAACCGTCCTAGATCATTTTTTTCCAGTGCTTTTTTGATCATTTTTGAAGTCACTGTTAGCGGATATAGGGTGAATTCCACTGATTTACCATTACCAGAGCGAATACGTGCTGCTTTGAAAGGTTTGGTCGCGAGATTAAAGGTGGAATTTTCAACAAACAGTTCCAGTTCTTCGTCACTAAATATACTGAATGATGGGTCCACCTCCCTAATCCCGCTTGCAGAAATCAGATGGTTAATAAAAGCCACCTTATAGTCAGCTTCTCTGCCATCATACTGTGGGCTTTCCATACGTCGGTAATCTGTAGAAAGGGTAAGATCTTTTTTCCCAAGCAAAGGGGCAACGATAAACCCTGCGTCAGCATGATGAATAGCCAGGCAAACTTTGGAAAGGGCCTCAACAAACCGAATAATTTGTTCAACTTCCAGAAATACAGATGGCTCTACACGAATCACATTTGCTGCACTTCCAGAAGGTGCGACACGAATATGGCTACCGCACAATAAATGCCCACTAATTACATAGCCTAAACTGCTTTGTACGGCAATATTTTGCAAAATATAGGAGTCAGAATTAATGACATCATGAAACTCTATTCCCCAGAGTAATCCCTTGCCACGAACATCTCGAATAACATCAGGATATTGTTCTTTCAGTATACTCAGCCGTGTCCTGAATTCTTCTCCTAATTGAGTCACTTGTTTCAATAAATAGCGTTGATCAGCATGCAGAAAATTGACGAAATCATGTGCTATCTGACAAGAAAAATCATCTTCACCAAAGGTGGAACTTTGGATGACATCAAATCCTGGGGTAAAGCTTTCCTGACGGATAGCAACCACTCCAATCTTGACATATCCGGCGCCCAAGGCCTTGGAAAGAACGTAATAGTCGGCATCAAGGCCTGTATCACTGGATGCTACCAGAAATCCACATCTTCCTGACCCTGATTGGACTTCATCGGCAATAACTGGGCAACCTAATATCTGCTTTAACCGGTTAATTTCTCCAATTTGTTCTGCACTAAGCGGGTAAATGCCTCCCTCTCCCTGTACAGGTTCTACCAAAAATGCAGTAACAACTCTGAATGGTTTCTTTGTTAAAATAATTTGGTTATTATCTTCTTGCGGTGACCATAACCAACTATTAAAAATATCATGAGCTTTCTTCCCCATGCTTGCAAATTCATGCAATTCTCCAGGAGAAAGGAACTGTGTGTCTATTTTCATTCTTCTCAGATAATGGCGATACATAGCACCATATGTACAATTGGCCGTTATCATTGTCTTTCCATGGAAAGAATTCTCAAGCGCTAAGAATATTGGTTTTTTATCCAATCGATTCTGGGTAAATGCCGCCAATGCTAATTTTATCTCTTCAATTGATGCATTTTCCCCCAATTGCAAGTGCTGGCGTTGTTCCTCTGTCAGTGCAATCTCTTTATCATCGCTGATTTTGGCAATAGCCGTCACGATTTCTTGCCCTAATTCCTCCAGTTGAGCGTTACGTGTAAATTCTGCACTTTTCAGTGCAATTTCTATCGATTCTGCTCCTGTACTGGCAAAGCAGAATAAAAAGTTACTATGAGTGCCGGTTTCTTCTTTCAGTAACTCATTAAGGCGTTCAGCCAATAATGCTGCGGGTTTTTTGATGGAAAATTGGTTATGAACGGGGATTTCTTCGTCAAGATAACGTTTTATTCTTTCTCTTATAAAAGGAGAGTTATGGCCTAATAATGTCGCACCATATCCTCCCAACAGATCCAATACAGGAATTTCTTTATTATTTTCATCGTTGTAATAGAGAAAATTACCCGCTGCTCGGTGATAAATTTTATCTAAACGAAGTGAAATCAATGCACGAGTCAGTTGAGGCTTACAAAAAGTAGCATAACTTTCCATTGTAATTCCTATTGTTAAATAACAGTTTCAATCTGTTTTTGGGACTTGATACGATCTGCTATGTCCTTGATAAAAAGGATAGTTTCAGCAGCATAATTTCCCTCACGGTAATTCTGATATAGCCGTGTAACATCAATAAGATGTGAGTTATCTTGTGGCGTCTGATTTCCAACTCTTGTGAGAATGAACGTAACACCAAATTCAACACCCCCACCAGAAAATCCAGAGTGGATATCTTGGGTTACACTCCCTATCCCGGAAGCAACTACCAAGGCATAATCAATTAAATCATTATTCAGGCATAATTCAGCTTCACGGAATGCCGACAGTAATCCTAAATTTCCACGTAAAAAAGAAGCACAATCACATTGCAATTTTAATTCTTGAGAAAGCACTCCTAGCAAATTATTACTGAGTGAAAGGGTGATTAAAAAAGGATTCACTCGTTCACATTGCCAGATAGTCTGAAAAATATTATTTGTATTGCTTGCTTTGATTTGTTCATTTTCTGGTAATAGTTCCGAGGGCAACGGATGAAGATATCCATATTGCGTGGTATACAAACCAAATCTTATTTTAGGATCACTGATATCTAATTTAGCTGAAATTAAAGATTTTCTGGTTGAAATAAGTCCTTTTTTCGTTCCAGTAGAATAAAAACGCCTGATCTTTTTATTTTTAATCAGCTCATTGCCATCTTGTTCATAATCCCAGGTATTAAATAGATAACAAGGGGGGGTTATGTTGTGAGTAACGAGTTTTACTATCCTATTTTTTTCCATCGTAATCCCCTATCACTAAGCAGGAGTTAATTCCACCAAAGCCAAATGAATTGGTTATCGCGTTCTTTACAGGGAAAGGCCGCCCATAATTCGGGACATAGTCCAAATCACAAAGCGGATCGGTAGTTTCAAGGTTAATGGTAGGTGGAATGAATTTATGCTTCACCGTCAGAACCGTCGCCACCGCTTCAATGGCTCCTGCTGCTGCTATCCAATGGCCTAACATAGATTTGGTTGATGAAACCAAAGGAGGTCGTGAATCAAAAATACGTTTTATTACAGATGATTCCAGTGCGTCATTCAATGGCGTTGATGTACCATGAGCATTGATATAGTCGATCTGATGCAGATACAAACCACTATCCTTGATAGCTTGCTTAATGGCATTTTCTGCACTAACCCCATCAGGATGAGGAGCCGTCAATTTATAGGCATCCAGGGAAGCCCCATAGCCTTTAATTTCAGCATAAATTTTAGCTCCTCGGCGTAAAGCACTTTCTTCACTTTCAAGAACTAAAAATGCACCACCTTCACCAGCAACTAACCCACTACGATCTTTATCAAAGGGGCGACAAAGTCTATTTCCCCACTTTTCTGTTGTGGCAGTGGCTCCCAATAATGTCAGCCCGATCAAGGTATGCAGATTTATGACTGAATCTGCCCCACCAGCCAGCATTATGGAAGCTTCTCCCCTTTTTATGGATTGACAAGCCAGCCCGATTGCATGAGTAGCTCCAGCACAAGCGGCATTCACGTTTATCGCAGGCCCTGATAAAAAAAATCGGTTAGCAATTGCTTTTACCATGCCATCGTTGCTGCACCTTATGCCAGAACAGAAATTTAAGTTATGGCGTTGTTTGAACAAGGCTTCAATAACTTGTTGTTCAGTGTCTCCATCATGACGGCTCTTGCGCAACAGATACCTGTCATCTTCTGATATTTCCGTTACTCCACTACATCCATAAATGCCGATATGTTGTTCATTTCCTTGTATCGACATAGATAACCCAGCATCTTCTAAGGCCTTAGACGCTGAAATGATTCCCATAATACCACGCTTGTCCGTAATGCCTGATTCTGGTAGATATGCTGAATTTTCAGTAAGCAAGGTATTAAAATCAATCTGGGCTGCATATTTCACAGGCAGTACACCATTATCTTCAAATGCTAGTGACCTGACTGCTGATTCTCCATCACAGAGCTTTTTCCAGACAGTATTAAGATGGGTTCCAAAAGCACTCACGACTCCCATACCTGTAACAACAACACGACGGTCAGATATCATCACAATTCTCTCTCAGCCATTTTCATACGAAGCAAAACAGCAATGCACTGTTTTTCCAGACCATGAACCAATATCAGCACCAAAGGGGACGGTTGTTGATAGATAAGGTTTGCATGGGTGTTATCTATACCCAAAGTTTTTTGGTGCATTTCAATGGCTAGATTAATGGCAATAAAAGATGCGGCAGGCCCTGTATATCCTATAGCTTTATCAAGATTAAACTGTACGGCATCAGAAAAAATTTTATGCGTCAATGGGATATATTCACTATCAACTTTTCCAACATGGATTATTTGATGTGGTGATAAACCTGATGTAATTATTTTCGACAAGAAACGAGTATATTGATTGCTATCGTAAATTATCATGCGGTTAACATAAGCAATCTCACCATCAGCATTCTGGCTATCTTCATGTAAGGAGATAAACGAGGCCGCTTCTGCGGGTAACCACGGTGTATCACCGAGTAGGTGCTCATAAGCAAGGTAATACCATGTTAAGATTTTCTGGGCATTACCACCGCAAAGTGCAAACTGACTGCGTTTTTCTTTGATACTGTAATAAGCTTCCAGAAGGGCATGACCTCCAGCATCAACATGAGGAGAAAAGAAAGCGTTATCACCTGTGATATTAAGATGTTGTGACAAGAGACTGGCTGTTGAAGTATTCAATAGCGTCACCCCTATCAACGGCGGGGTCTCCACTAATGCTTTAGAAACATAATCTTTATCATCTTTTGCATCAGACGCAATGAGATAAAAATTATTGTCGCTATCACTTGTTCCCAATCCAATAAACAGCCCACGTTGTTTGGGAGGAAAGTTTGCACCAATACTATTTTCCCAGGTTTTAATGCCTGTATAGAGTACCCACTGACTTTGCTCATGCGCTGCTCGCCGGATCATCTTATCCATGGGAGGCATGACAAAATCACTTTCTTTGATGAATCTCTCTCCTATAATATGTGGCAAACGTGGTGTATTGTCTGATAAATATGCTTCTTTTATATTGCCATGAATAATATCATCCATGCTCAGGCTATCAGGAAGTAAACTACTTCCTCTGGTTATATAAATCCCCATAACTTATCCCTCAACTCGTTTTAAGATCAAGCTACTATTTTCTCCACCAAAGCCAAAGGAATTACTTAATATATGCCTGGTATGCATTTCTTTTGCAGTGCTATTCACATTAATTAAACCATCGAATTTTCCTAATTCAGAAAAGTTAAGGCTGGGAAGAAGTCGGTTATTATTTAGGGACTCAATTGAAAGTATTGCTTCCAATAACCCACTCGCTGCTAACGAATGACCTATCGCTGATTTAGTGGAAATAACGGGGGGATTATGTGGAAAAAGTGCATTAATAGCTTTACTTTCCGCAAGATCATTATTAGCAGTTGAAGTACCATGAGAATTGATATGATCTATATCTTCAGGTCGTAATTCAGCATCCTTCAGTGCTGAAGACATGCAGTCGCGATAATATTGCCCTGATAAATCCGTTGATGTCATTTTATAACCTTCAGATTTTCTCGACATTCCTGCAATCTCAGCCAATATCTTGGCCTTTCTGGCAATAGCATGAGAATAATTTTCAACAACCAGAAACGCAGAAGCATCAGCCATAACGCAGCCCGCCCTGTCTTTATCAAATGCCCGCGAAGATTGGTTTAATTCTGTAAAATTACCATTATAAAGTGCGCCAATTTTATTGAACAATATTTGCATTATAGGGTGAGTTGCTTCTTCAGAAGCCCCAACCAGGGCTATATTCGTCCGACCAGTTTTAATGGAAAGATACGCAGAATAGAGTGCTACCATGCCTGCTGTACAAGCATCACTATAGACTCTTGGTTGCCCCATTATATGAAAATGCTCAATTAACTTTTCAGCAATTTCATATGGTCGCATTAGCGCCCCGAAATGTTCAATGTCAATATATTCTGTGGATAATTTATTCTCATTGAAGTAATGACTCAGAGTATCATTATCAATAAACAACTTATTATTGGCAAAAAATAATTCACACTTATATTGCTTTAGCTTTTTGTGGGTTAATGCTGCCATTTGCAAACTATTTACGCCTGCGCAATAAGCCATCAATAAAACAAGATTATTGGATGATTCTCCTGTAGTACGGAATTGGTCATGTAACCTATCTATATCTGTGGAGGTTAATTTTGCGCTCGGGATATTATTTATTCCATATTTTCTTAATAATTCATCTTCACAGATAAGTGACTTTTTCTCCATCAATAAATTGAATAAATTATTGGGGCAATCGTGATTACGGACAATTAAACCATAACCGGTTACAGCCACTTTCTCTGTAGTTATACCAGTCATATTAACTTATACCTTATTAACAACTTTATATCTACACTCTGGTTTACCCATACAGCGTCAATTTCTTAATATAATCAATGTTATTTGATTAATACATCATGATAATATTTTCTAATTTCTGTCAAAATAATATCATCTGCATTTTTACTATCTGATTCACAGACAGACTTACATAATGAAGCCCAATTGTGAATATTAGTTTCACCAAATAAATCACCTAATGTATTAATGGAGTTCAATTGTTCTAATGTGTAATTGTAACAGCTAGAAGAAAGTAATTCTTTTCCTTCCTTTGTAAGGGTATCTCCAATTAATAATTTATTTATGATGTTTTCTGGAAAAGTTTCTTGAACATGAGTAAAAATACTTTTTGTTGGCATGATAATTTTGAATCTTTTTCCAAGATTAAATGAAAGGTCAATAATGTCTAATGAGTCAGCGTCTAACTCATTAATTAATAAAGAGTTTTCATTGATATTATTTTTATCAACGAGAAGAATTGAAGAAACTTCTTCGCACACAGCAGAAATATAATCTTTCATATAAGTATTCCCTAAATTAAATAATAAAATCTCATAAGCAAAAGTAACATTAAATCAAATTAAGTTTATTATCTATTAGTGAGAAAAATCTAGTGGAAAAAAATTATATTTATAACAAAATAAGTTGTATATATATAAAAAACAACAAATGTTAATAGCAATAACTAACTAAGATTGATAAATTATACGATTATTTATCCAATATATTTATTCATGTTCATATACTGATATGATGGATATTTTTTCAATGGCATAATGATGAGTAAATAGCCTCATTTCTGTAAGAAATTGAGCTATATTATGGTAAACACTTGGATTCGCCTAATAAGTGCAATTTCTAAGAAAGGCGGTCAGTTGCTATAGTAGGTATCTTTCTCGCCAAAGGACAATGCACTATGGCCTATAGGTAATCGATCTGTTATGTCAGGAAAAGCTCTCTTAAATTATCAAACTTCGTTTTGTTCTGCTCGCTTTTTGTTAAAATGATTTTTCCATTCATTCAATTATTCAGAGATTTTAGCAATGTTATCTTTTTCACCGTTTGACGATTTAGCCCAACGGATTTTACCTGTCGCGATAGAAGGTGATGATGGTGCCCATGATATTGCTCATTTGTATCGGGTTTGGAAAAACGCTAAAAAAATTTGTGAAGCAGAATGCGGAAACTTGCGGTTAATTTTTGCTGCGGTTTTATTACATGATTGCGTTAGTGTAGAGAAAAATGATCCAAACCGGCATTTAGCCTCTCGTATGGCCGCAGATAAATCAGCCTTAATATTAAAAGATCTCGGATGGAGCGAAGCAGATATTACTGCTGTCTGCCACGCCATTGAAACGCATAGTTTTTCTGCCGGATTAGCACCAACAACACTGGAAGCCAAAATTGTACAGGATGCCGATCGGCTGGATTCCATAGGAATGATGGGCGTCGCTCGCTGTTTTTATACGGCAGGGCGTATGCGTTCAGGATTGTATGAAACTTATGATCCTTTGGCAAAGCAGCGTGAATATGATGATCACGCTTATGCTGTCGATCATTTTTATACTAAATTATTCAAAATAGAAGCGGGTTTTCAGACGGTTACAGGCAAGCAATTAGCTCATGAAAGAACAAAACGCATGGAGCAATTCCTGAACGATTTTTTTGATGAAATTCAGGCTGAGTAAACCAACATTAATAATGAATAGGTATATAATTAACACGATTTATATTAGCAAGAGAACGTGTAGTGGCAGAAATATATAGTGATGAATATTGGATGTGCCGGGCCATGGATTTGGCATTACAGGCACAGGCACAAGGGGAGATCCCTGTGGGTGCGTTGTTGGTGGCGGATAATAAAATTATTGCTGAAGGTTATAACCTCCCCATTACAGATCATGATCCGACAGCTCACGCAGAAATTATTGCTTTACGGCGTGGAGGGGCTCAGTTAAAAAATTACCGTCTGTTGAACACAACACTATATGTTACTTTGGAACCGTGCGTTATGTGTGCGGGAGCAATGATCCACAGCCGGATACAGCGATTAGTTTATGGTGCAAGTGATATGAAAACCGGTGCGGCAGGGTCATTGATTGATATTTTGCGTCATCCTGGTATGAATCACCAGATTGAGATTACTGGCGGAGTATTGGGACAAGAATGCTCCACTATGTTGAGTGCATTTTTCAAGCAACGTAGGGAGCAACATAAGGAATTAAAAAAGTTGAAAAAACAGCGGCAGGAAGCACTATAAAAAGTTACAAAGTATTCTCATTTGTATCATCAGGGTTGCTGACGGTGGTTTTTTCAGTGGGTATATTGGGCTTTTCTGCCTTGTTGCGGCTGTTTTGTGCTCTCAGATAGCCTTCTAAGCTTTGGTAATAACGACGAATATTTTCGACGTAGCGATAGGCCTCATAACCGCGTGCATAACCGTATGTGGTATTGGCATAGTATTTTTTCTTACTTAATAGAGGAATGCGTGATTTAACATCCATCCAGCGGTCAGGGTCACCTTTTTGCATGGTCGTTAATTTCCGGGCATCAAGAATATGTCCATACCCCATATTATAAGCGGCTAATGCGAACCAAATCTTCTCATCTTCAGGAATAGTATTCGGTAAACGAGACATCAGGTAATGCAGATAAGCCATTCCCCCTTTTACACTTTCGTCTGGATCAAGGCGGTCTTTGACTCCTGCCCATTCTGCTGTTGGGCGAGTCAGCATCATCATGCCACGAACGCCTGTGGGAGAAGTAGCTTGTGGATCCCAATGTGATTCCTGCCATGCAATAGCTGCAACTAATTGCCAGTCGAGGGAGCCCGCGTATTTCGTAAAAATAGGCTGATATGTTGGTAATAAGTTATTAATTGCACGAATGAATGAGATAGTGTCAAAGTAATCGAATGAACCAATATGGCTGAAATATTTTTCTTCCAGCCGTGGTGTTATATGGTTTTCAGTCAGCATGTTGAAAAAATCCAGCATTGCTGAGTAGAGGCTATAGTCATCATTACGCTTCAAATACCAGGTTAATGGTTTATCTTCACTGACATCAAAAGCGATAGCCAGATTGGGATGGATGCGCTGTTGCAGAGCAAGACTGATGGAATCGCTGATCGTATAGTCAACTTTTCCTTCGGATACTTGCTCAAGCAATTGCTGGGTATTGTGATGCGACGATTCTTCCCAGGTTAAATCAGGATAAGATTTTTCTTTCCACTGTTTTAGTTCACTGACATGGGCAGAGCCTGCGGTGACAACCAGTGAGCCTTTTAAATCAGCAAAAGAACGTGGGCGCACTGTACCTTTGCGATAAACCAATTGTTGGGATACTGAATAATAGGCTGGGCCAGTCCGTGTTTGGTCGAGTCTTTCTCTGTTATAGATAAGACCGGCAGCTAAAAAATCGGCTTTATCAGTGTCTAAGTCATCAAAAAGCTGGCTGATATTAGAACGAAACTTAATACTCAGTTTGACACCCAGATAGTCAGCAAATCGTTTGGTTAAGTCATAATCAAATCCTACAGGTTCATTTTTATCATTAAGTGAAATCAGAGGAGAACTGATGGTGCTCACCCGAAGTTCTCCCCGTGCCAAGATCCTGTTTATCTGCTCCTGCTGTTTATTAGGCCAACTGATGTTGAGACCAATGATTGTGGCAGAGAGGAGCGCGATAATGACGATGACAAAATAATTTATCTTGATATTGCTCAAACAGTTATCTCTCGTCAGTACGGTTAGGCTCCGTATGAAATGTCAGATAATAGCATGGTTAAATTTCCAGTAATCGGGAATTTTGCGCAACAAAATTGAGATCTGCAACCCTATTGAATCAATTTTAAAAATCCATTGAATGTGTTGTTAGGTTAATTAATGCTCACGCAAACGGTTTCGTCAGAGAAAACATTCCTCTATAATGTCGGCGTTTCCCCCCAAGGCATCAGTCAGGCTTTGCTTCTAAGATGAGAGAACCTATTACTATGGAAATTCTGCGTGGTTCGCCCGCTTTATCAGCGTTTCGTATTACTAAGCTCCTTTCCCAGTGTCAAGCTCAGCAGCTTCCCGTGGCCGCAATTTATGCAGAATATGTGCACTTTGCAGAAATAAATTCACCTCTTACGGTAGAAGAAAAGGAAAAATTAAACAGGCTACTAAAATATGGCCCTTCTTTAGCTGAACATGAACCTAAAGGTCAACTGTTTTTAGTCACTCCCCGGCCAGGGACAATATCGCCGTGGTCATCAAAAGCGACAGAGATAGTTCACAATTGCGGACTGAAACAGATCGTCCGTTTGGAAAGAGGGATTGCTTACTATATCCAATCTGATGTTATCCAGAATAATATCCACGGAAAGGCAATGGATGACAAACAGTGGCAGGTGTTATCTGCATTATTGCACGATCGCATGATGGAAAGTGTGTTTACTCAGTTTGAACAGGCTGAAGCCCTGTTTTCTCACCAGCCGCCTGCGCCATTGAAGCAAATTGATATCTTGCAATCAGGGCGGACTGCATTGGAATCTGCCAATGTTGAGTTGGGATTAGCGCTGGCGGCAGATGAAATTGATTATCTGTTACAAGCTTTCCAGGAATTAGGGCGCAATCCAACTGATGTTGAACTCTATATGTTCGCACAGGCGAATTCTGAACATTGTCGCCACAAAATTTTCAATGCGGATTGGGTGATCGATGGGCAGGAGCAACCAAAGTCTCTGTTTAAAATGATTAAAAATACCTTTGAACAGGCACCAGAGCATGTTTTCTCTGCTTATAAAGACAACGCAGCGGTAATGGAAGGCTCTCAGGTAGGGCGGTTTTTCCCTGATCCTGAAAAGGGAGTATATGACTATCATCAGGAACCTGCCCATATTTTGATGAAAGTCGAAACCCATAACCATCCGACAGCAATTTCTCCCTGGCCGGGAGCGGCAACAGGATCTGGCGGGGAAATTCGTGATGAAGGAGCAACAGGGCGGGGAGCAAAACCCAAGGCCGGGTTGGTTGGTTTTTCTGTCTCGAATCTGAAAATCCCCGGATTTGAACAACCGTGGGAAGAAGAATTCGGTAAACCTGAACGGATTGTCAGCGCACTGGATATCATGTTAGAAGGCCCTTTGGGCGGAGCGGCATTCAATAATGAATTTGGCCGCCCGGCATTGTTGGGGTATTTCAGAACATATGAAGAGAAAGTGGAATCCCATAACGGTACAGAATTACGTGGCTACCATAAACCAATCATGCTGGCCGGTGGCATCGGAAATATTCGTGAAGAACATATTCAGAAAGGGGAGATCCCTGTTGGTGCCAAATTGATTGTACTGGGTGGCCCAAGTATGAATATTGGTCTGGGTGGTGGAGCCGCTTCTTCAATGACATCAGGCCAATCTGATGCGGAACTGGATTTTGCCTCTGTACAACGCGATAACGCAGAAATGGAACGTCGTTGTCAGGAAGTCATCGACAGTTGCTGGCAGCTTGGTACTAAGAGCCCTATTTTGTTTATCCATGATGTTGGGGCGGGCGGCTTATCAAATGCGATGCCTGAATTAGTCAGTGATGGAGGACGAGGAGGCCATTTTGAGCTGCGAAATATCCTTAATGACGAACCGGGTATGACGCCATTGCAGGTGTGGTGTAATGAATCTCAGGAACGTTACGTATTAGCTGTCGCACCGGAACAGCTTACCCTGTTTGAAGATATTTGTCGGCGTGAGCGTGCTCCGTATGCAGTGATCGGCGAAGCGACAGAAGAACGTCACCTGCTATTGAACGATAATCATTTTGATAACCAGCCAATTGATATGCCGTTGGATGTTCTGCTCGGCAACACGCCAAAGATGCTGAAAAATGTAAATTCACTAAAAGCACAGGGTAAAGGGCTGGAGCGCGCAAGTATCGATTTAGCCGAAGCGGTAAAACGTGTTTTGCATTTACCCGCAGTGGCAGAGAAAACATTTCTGATTACCATCGGCGATCGTTCGATAACAGGCATGGTAGCAAGGGACCAGATGGTTGGGCCATGGCAAATACCTGTTGCAGATTGCGCAGTCACAACAGCCAGTCTGGATAGCTATTATGGTGAAGCTATGTCGATGGGAGAACGTGCTCCTGTTGCCCTGCTGGATTTTGCCGCATCAGCACGTATGGCTGTCGGGGAAGCGTTGACCAATATTGCATCGGCTTATGTACAAGATTTGAAGCGGGTAAAACTGTCAGCGAACTGGATGTCAGCATCAGGTCATGCCGGAGAAGATGCCGGATTGTATGCGGCGGTGAAGGCGATAGGTGAGGAATTATGTCCTGCGTTAGGCTTGACTATACCTGTCGGCAAAGATTCCATGTCGATGAAAACCTGCTGGATTCAGGATGGTGAAGAGCGTGAAATGACAGCTCCGCTTTCATTAGTTATCAGTGCGTTCGCACGGGTGGAGGATGTTCGCTGTACTGTCACTCCCGAATTGTCTACTGATGATAATAATGCGTTATTGCTGATTGATCTGGGACAAGGACAAAATGCACTGGGAGGAACGGCATTGGCTCAGGTTTATCGCCAGCTTGGTGATAAGACCGCAGATGTTCGCAGTACGGAACAACTTGCTAATTTCTTTAAGGCGATCCAACAGTTGATTGCAGAACAAAAACTGCTGGCTTATCACGATCGTTCTGATGGTGGTTTGCTGGTGACATTGGCAGAGATGGCATTTGCAGGACACTGTGGTTTACATGCCGATATCAGCGCATTTGATGAAGATATCCTGGGGGCATTGTTTAGTGAAGAATTAGGCGCAGTGATTCAGGTTCGTGAAACAGACAGACAGCAGATTGAAGCGCTGTTAGCTGATTATGACCTCAGTGAATGCTTACACTACTTAGGCAAGGCTAAAGCGGGAGATGACTTTGTGATCTTCAGCAACAATATGGAAGTTTATCGTCAAAATCGCAGTACATTACGTTTATGGTGGGCAGAAACAACCTGGCAGATGCAGCGTCTGCGTGATAATCCTGAATGTGCTGATCAAGAACATCAGGCAAAACAGGATGTGAATGATCCCGGCCTGAATGTGAAATTAACCTTTGATCCGGCAGAAGACATTGCGGCTTGTTACATATCGAAACAAGTACGTCCGCGAGTTGCTGTATTGCGTGAACAGGGGGTTAACTCCCATGTCGAAATGGCGGCCGCATTCCATCGTGCAGGTTTTGAAGCCGTGGATGTCCATATGAGTGATTTGTTGAGTGGACGGATCACGCTGGAACAGTTCCAAACATTGGTGGCCTGTGGCGGTTTTTCATATGGAGATGTCCTTGGTGCAGGTGAAGGTTGGGCAAAATCCATTCTGTTTAATTCACGGGTACGTGACGATTTTGCGAACTTTTTTGCAAGACCGGATACATTATCTCTTGGTGTATGTAATGGTTGCCAGATGATTTCTAACCTGCATGAACTGATCCCAGGCACAGAACATTGGCCGCGCTTTGTACGTAACCACTCAGAACGTTATGAAGCTCGTTTCAGTCTGGTTGAAGTTATGGACAGTCCTTCGTTATTTTTGCAGGGCATGGCGGGGTCTCGTTTACCAATTGCGGTTGCTCATGGTGAAGGTCAGGTCGAGTTCAGAAACAGCCAGAGTTTGGCTGAATTGAAAAAACACCAGCAGGTTGCAATGCGGTTTGTGGATAACTATGGTCAGGCGACAGAAAATTATCCTGCAAACCCCAATGGTTCTGCTGAGGGGATCACTTCTGTCACCAGTCTTGACGGTCGCGTGACTGTGATGATGCCACATCCAGAAAGGGTATTCCGTACTGTCAGTAACTCCTGGCATCCCAAAGAGTGGCGAGAAGATGGCCCGTGGATGCGTATTTTCCGCAATGCACGTAAGCAGTTAGGCTAGTATTCAGTTCTTCTTTCTTTATAAGTTTATAAGGCTCTGCATATTTGTCAGAGCCTTTATTTTTTCGTTTCTTTATCATAGATAATATTTTCCTTTGCATATGGCTTTTATATGTCATTAAATTTACTGTGGTATTTGATTTTTCTAGTAGTTTCTTATGATAAGAACAATGTTATTTAAATGTTTTTTTGGTTAATGATATTTGAGTTATGAGTTAAAGAAGTTAATTGTTTTATAAAAGCGTCTCTAAATTACGACAATGGTATATTTTGGTGTCTCAAAAAGGAGACATTTAATCAATTGATTTTATTTGAAAAATATATTTATGTGGTTTGGTGTCATCAATTGGCGACAAAAGTATATGACGTGAATAAAAGAATACGCATAAAAAAATGTGAACATTAAAGAGATTTTTATTTTTATTCATTAAAATCAATATATTAAATAAAATTTAAAAACTTGGCACGCTATATGCTTAATAGATATGTAGTTGCTCATTCAATTTTTTATGTTGGCCCACAAAGTAGGGTGGAAACATGCCACATAAGCCAGGAATGACGCCAAAGTAAGGTGCCTACCGTCCAATTAATGATATTCGCTTTCTGGCCTTATCAAGCAATGGGCGACACGTGGAGTGAGGCACCACCTATCTGTTTATCAATGATCCTCACTGGCGGGGGTAGTAGAAAAAATACTACCCCGCCGTCATTATTGGAGACAATGTCTTCCCTCCGCGTCTTATGCACAAGTATCATCTTGACATACCACTCTTTATAGCTATTTATGTCGGTTAGCATCAATGAAATTACAGGTTATAAGATGATTTCTCTGAAAAAATGGCGTTTATTTCCCCGCTCATTGCGTCAATTGGTTGTCATGGCTTTCTGGCTGGTGCTGTTGCCGTTGTTGGTACTGGCATATCAGGCATACCAAAGCCTTGCTCAGCTCAGTACACAAGCAGCAGAAATTAACCGCGCAACGCTATCTGATGCCCGGCGCAGTGAAGCAATGATAAATGTCGCTCTTGAGATGGAACGCAGCTACCGTCAGTATTGTGTATTGGGAGATATCAGGCTGGAAAAACTCTATCAACGTCAATATCAACAGTATACCAGTATGTTGAATAATCAAATGGCAATGCTGGCTAATAGAGAATATAAGGATAAATTCAATCAACTTTTGTCGGGCCTGACAAATATCACTTGTAATAATGGTGTACCAGAGCCTGCGACAGCTAAATTGCTTGAGCAGTTCTCAAACGCTAATAATCAGTTAGTACAGGAAACACGCAATATCATTTTCACCCGTGGTGAGCAATTGCAGAAAGACATTGCTGATAAGGGGCGGTTTTTTGGCTGGCAAAGTTTAATTCTATTCCTGCTGAGTGCTTTCTTAATCGCACTTTTTACCCGGATGATCATTGGGCCGGTAAAAGGCATTGAACGAATGATCAATCGATTAGGTGCAGGACAAACACTGGAAAGTAAGATTGAATCCTTTAAAGGTCCCAGAGAATTACGTTCACTGGCATTGCGGATTATTTGGTTGAGTGAGCGTCTATCCTGGCTTGAATCTCAACGACATGAATTTTTACGTCATATCTCTCATGAATTGAAAACACCACTCGCCAGTATGCGTGAAGGTACGGAATTGTTGGCGGATGAAATTGCCGGGCCACTGACAGTCGACCAAAAAGAAGTGGTCAGTATTCTGGATAGCAGTAGTAAACATTTGCAGCAGCTTATTGAGCAATTGCTCGAATATAATCGTAACATCGTGAATAATCCCGCCGAACACCAGATGATATCTTTAAAAGAACTCGTTGATAGTGTTGTTCTGTCACATCAGTTGCCTGCACGGTCAAAAAATATTTATACAAAAATCCAATTGGATGCTGATAATTGTTGGGCTGAACCTAAACTATTGATGCGAGTTATTGATAATCTCTACTCCAATGCAGTGCACTATGGCGCTGAATCCGGTAACATTTGGATTTCCAGTCGGCAATTAGATAAAAATATTCAGATTGACATTGCCAATACAGGAACGCCTATCCCTGATTTAGAAAAAAGCATGATTTTTGAACCATTTTATCAAGGAAAACTTCAACGCAAAGGAGCGGTCAAGGGAAGTGGCCTTGGTTTGAGTATTGCGCAGGACTGTATTAAACGGATGGGAGGGAAACTTCATCTGATAGAAACTGACTTTGCTGATGTATGCTTTCGGATTGAACTGCCATTAACCGCAGAGAATGACTAAATAATATGCACAACAGGTTTATTCACCACTTTATGATGAAGACGGAGCAGCAAAATATTGAGACCCAAACAATGAAAAAAACGGCGATTATAGCGTGTTTGTTTGAACGGGCTTCACTCCTGCGTTTTCGTACCATGATTTTACTGCTTGTTCCCTATTTACTGACAGGGTGTGTCTCAAATTCCAGTTCTGATGATTTAGTCACGATTGCCGAATCTATTATACCAGAGCAACGTGTTACAGATTATCGCATCAAGGGGTGCGATGTGATGTGGGATATTGCAAAGCCAGCCGCAATGGAAAATGGTCTTTATTGGTTAAAATTGATGGACTGTACGAATAAACTGCCTCCAGTAGAAGCCCGCAATATGGCAAAACAGTTTACGCCGACAGATTGGTCACAAGTTTTCAAGCAGAGTATCCTTATCGACCAAGCTGCACCGTCATTAATTGAACGGCGTAAGATTATGGAAAGTTTGAATCGATATAGCCTGCAATTTCCGTCTTCAATATTGTCATTGTTGCAGTTGTGGAGTGAACAGCAATATTTAAAAATCAATCTGGCAGAACAAAAGTCAAAATATCAGCGATTACAATTTGATAGTGATGCCAGAATTGATCGATTGAAAGAGACACGGGCCCGTTTAGAATATGAACTGCGCTCAATATCCCGCAAATTAGAGAACCTAACGGATATTGAACGTCAGCTTTCTTCCCGCAAGCAAGTCCAGAACAACTCTAACTCTCCGATTTCAGGTGAAACCGGACAAGGTGAAAAAGAACATGCAGTTGATACGGGCAACAAAGTGAATAACACTAAGCCGGAAACTACACCGGAAAACAAGCCAGAAACAGGATCAGAGTTAACCCCGCAAACGAAAACAGAAGCTAATTCCTCAGAAGAAAAAGGAGCTGAATCACCATGACCGTACGCAATCCCGCTCATCTTCTTTTAGTTGATGATGATCCAAGTCTATTAAAATTATTGGGGATGCGTCTGACTAGTGAAGGATTTCGTGTCACAACAGTGGAAAGTGGGCATGAAGCATTACGTATGTTGCTGAAAGAGAAAGTGGATTTGGTCATTAGCGACTTACGCATGGATGAAATGGATGGCATGGCGTTGTTTGCGGAAATCCAAAAACAGCATCCCGGTATGCCGGTGATTATTCTCACAGCACATGGCTCTATCCCGGATGCTGTTGCTGCGACACAACAAGGGGTATTTAGTTTTCTGACTAAACCAGTTGACCGTGATGCACTTTATAAAGCCATTGATGATGCGCTGGAATTATCAACACCAGCTATAGATGGAAAGTGGAGTGAACAAATTGTCACACGCAGCCCGCTAATGTTGCGTCTGCTGGAGCAGGCGAAAATGGTGGCTCAATCTGACGTTAGTGTTCTGATTAATGGGCAAAGTGGAACGGGTAAGGAAGTTCTGGCTCAGGCTATCCATCGTGCAAGCCCGCGTGCGAAAAAACCTTTTATTGCAATTAATTGCGGCGCTTTGCCTGAACAACTGTTGGAGTCTGAGTTATTTGGTCATGCTAAGGGTGCATTTACTGGGGCAGTCAGTAGCCGGGAAGGTCTATTTTTGGCCGCACAAGGAGGAACTCTGTTCCTTGATGAAATTGGTGATATGCCATCAGCACTACAAGTCAAATTATTAAGGGTCTTGCAGGAGCGTAAAGTCCGTCCTTTGGGAAGTAACCGAGATTTGGATATTGATGTCAGGATCATTTCCGCAACTCACCGTGATTTGCCAAAAGCGATGCAGCGTAATGAATTCAGGGAAGACCTCTATTATCGATTAAACGTAGTTAACCTGAAAATCCCGGCTCTAAATGAACGTGCAGAAGACATTCCTTTATTGGCAAATCATTTGCTGCGTGAATCGGCTAAACGCCATAAACCTTTTGTACGCAGCTTTTCCACTAATGCGATGAAATGTCTGATGGCCGCAAGTTGGCCGGGTAATGTCCGCCAATTGGTCAATGTTATCGAGCAATGTGTAGCGTTGACGACAGCCCCGGTGATTAGTGATGCTTTAGTCATGCAGGCATTAGAAGGTGAAAATACGGCATTGCCGACATTTGTAGAAGCGCGTAGTCAATTTGAACTGAATTATTTACGCAAATTATTGCAAATGACAAAAGGGAATGTTACCCATGCTGCTCGTATGGCAGGACGTAACCGGACAGAGTTTTATAAATTGTTGGCTCGTCATGAGTTGGATGCTAACGATTTTAAAGAATAACCTTTCTGTTATTTAAATCCATAAAGTTGAAACGGTATTTAAAGCCGTAAGAGATTGACTGTCTTCATCAGACAGAGAAGTGAATAATGGCCCAGGAGAGCCGCATTCTATGAGTCGTACTCTTAATATCGCCCTTGCTCAATTAAACTGGTTAGTAGGGGATATCGAAGGCAACAGCGATCGCATGTTGCAGACAGTGCAAGAGCAGCAAGAAAAGGGCGCTGATCTCGTCATGTTTTCTGAGTTAGCATTGTCGGGATATTTTCCTGAAGATCTACTGTTCCGTTCTGATTTTCATCAACGCTGTCGTGAACAATTAGTACGTTTGCAGGAGGCAAGCTCTCAGGTTGGTATTTTAGTTGGCCATCCGTGGCAACAGGACGGAAAAATATATAATGCCCTTTCTCTGTTCTGGAAAGGTGAAACCGTTGCCCGTTATTTCAAACAACAACTACCTAACTATGGTGTTTTTGATGAAGAACGTTATTTCAAAGCAGGCAAGCAAATCTGTGTTGTACCATTTAAAGGCTATAATCTCGGTTTGTTGATTTGTGAAGATCTGTGGTTCGATGCGCCGATTGATGCCTTGAAAGAAGCAGGATCTGATATCATTCTGTCCATTAATGCGTCTCCTTTTAATCGTGAAAAACCGAATATCCGTAGCACATTGATTAAATCACACTGTCAGCGTATTCACTTGCCAATAATTTACCTGAATCAGGTTGGTGGGCAAGATCAACTGATCTTTGATGGCTGCTCAAAAGTTTTTGATGTAAACGGTGAAATTACTCATCGCATGGTAGCCTTTGCAGAACAAGTTGAACAGTGTCGTTTCAATGACATGACAATTGAGCCGATGGCAAATCCGGCTCCCCAATTGCCGCCACTTGCACAAATTTACAAGGCATTGGTGCTCTCTGTACGTGATTATGTGCAGAAAAATGGTTTTAAGGGGGCATTACTCGGTTTATCTGGTGGTATTGATTCAGGTCTGACACTGGCGATTGCTGTTGATGCTTTGGGTAAAGAGTATGTACAGGCTGTGATGATGCCATTCCGCTATACCTCTGAAATGAGTATTCATGATGCCAGAGAACAAGCAGAATTACTCGGTGTTGAATTTGATATAGTGTCTATCGAGCCTATGTTTGATGCGTTTATGGCTCAATTGGAGCCTATATTTGCGGGTACAGAGAAAGATACCACTGAAGAGAATTTACAAGCACGTTGCCGGGCAGTCATCTTAATGGCAATGTCAAACAAGCGCCGTCGTTTGGTGTTGACAACCAGCAACAAAAGTGAATCGGCGGTGGGTTACTCGACCCTGTATGGTGATATGGCCGGTGGTTTTAATGCTTTGAAGGATGTTCCAAAAACGATGGTATTTGCATTAGCGAAATACCGTAATACAGTAGCTCCTGCTATTCCTCAGCGTGTCATTGATCGTCCACCATCTGCGGAACTGGCTCCTGATCAGCTCGATCAGGACAGTTTACCCCCGTATGACATGTTGGATGCCATCCTTGAGGGATATGTCGAAAAAGATAAATCTGTGGCTGACTTAATGGCTGAAGGTTTTGATGAAGCTATTATTCGTAAGGTGATCCGGTTGGTGGACATCAATGAATATAAACGTCGTCAGGCACCGATTGGTCCACGTATTACACAGCGTGATTTTGGTAAAGACAGGCGCTATCCGATTACGTCTGGTTTCGGGCGTAAGAACTGGTAATAACAGGAAAACTTCATGAAAAAGATTGATGCAATTATCAAACCTTTCAAGCTCGATGATGTGCGTGAAGCTCTGGCGGAAGTCGGTATCACTGGTATGACGGTGACAGAAGTAAAAGGTTTTGGTCGTCAGAAAGGACACACTGAACTGTATCGTGGTGCAGAATACATGGTGGACTTTCTGCCTAAAGTCAAAATAGAAATTGTCGTACCGGATGATATTGTTGATACCTGTGTCGATACTATTATGCAGATTGCACAAACTGGCAAGATCGGTGATGGCAAGATTTTTGTCTTTGATGTTGCTCGCGTTGTGCGAATTCGTACTGGTGAACAGGACGAAGAGGCGATTTAACCGCATTCCGTATTCTTTGAAAAGAGAATAGTTTGAAAGTTGAATTGCCTGAAAAAGTGATAACGGCGGTAATATGGGTAATTAATCCACCTCTCAATTAAGAGGTGGAATGCTGACATACCAAGTTGTCTTAACCGTTATCACTTATCCCCGAATTTATGCTTTTCACTGAATTTACAAAAAATTGTGCATAAATCCGTGTTAGAGCACTTTATGTGGGCCAAAACATTCATAGTGGATATGTTGCTCGTTAATGCCCATGGTTATTAGCTGCCTGGCAATATGTTGCATGAAAGCCAACGGCCCACAGAAATAGAATTGCATTCCTTCAGTACTTATCGCATCTTTTACAAGAGACAGATCCATCAATCCGGCATGTTGATAATGTACGCCATGCTGATCTTTATCTCTGGGTTCACGATACCAAACCTGAGAATTCAGAATCGGCATGGATTGGGCAATTTCTTTCACCTTATCGGCAAAGGCATGATAGCCGCCATGTTCTGCGGCGTGAAACCAATTGATCACACTTTGATGCTGCTGACTGTGCAGATATTGCAGCATACTCATCATCGGAGTTAATCCGACTCCCGCTGAAATGAGGGTAACAGGGGTATCAGGCTGGACATCAAGGAAGAAATCCCCTTTTGGTGCAGATAGCGATATGATATCTCCTTCCTGTACTTTGTCGTGCATATGATTCGAAATTTTGCCATAAGGTTCCCGTTTAATGGCAATTTGATAATTTCTGCCATTTGGTGCCGCAGTTAATGAATATTGACGAATTTCGCGGTTTTTAAAGGTTGGATCTTCCAGATAGATACTCAAATATTGCCCCGGTTTGTAATCCACGACTTTACCATCATCAACGGGTACAAACTCAAAGCTGGTAATGATATCACTTTGCGGTTGTTTACGGCTGACACGAAATTGACGTAAACCACGCCAACCTCCTGCCGAAGATTCGCTACCCTGATAAATTGCTTCTTCCCGATTGATAAAAACATCGGCCAATATATCGTAGGCTTTTTTCCAGGCGTCGAGAACTTCATCAGCCGGATGAAACAGTTCATCAATGGTTGCCAGCAGATGTGTACCGACAATTTTATAGTGTTCCGGTTGGATATTTAGGCTCGTATGTTTATGAGCAATCTTTTCTACGGCTGGTAGAAGAGCAGATAAATTATCAATATTAGAGGCATAAGCACAAAGGGCATTAAAAAGTGCTTCACGCTGATCGCCATTGGTTTGATGGCTCATGTTAAAAATATCTTTTAATTCAGGATTGTGTCTGAACATGCGTTCATAAAAATGAGCAGTCAACTTTGGCCCGGTGGAAACGATCAAAGGAATAGTGGACTTTATAGTTGCGATAATTTGGTTATCTAACATTATGGTCTCCTGAATTTTTCTTGATTAATGCTTAGAAACATAAGATGCATTTTAAATGCAACTTATACTGTTGAGGAATACATTAAAGCAAGAAAGAGATATTATCTTGATTTAAGTCAAAAACTCAGAATTTGTATTGCAGCAATAAAGATTTGACTGGAATCACAAAGAACAACAATAAATTTAAAGCGTGTAATCAGGATAGCATGGCATCCTGCTACAGGTGCCGAGGCAATCGTTTGCGTAAAATCTCTTGTCAAGACTATCTCATTTGATAAAAAGAGTTTACACTGTGTCAAATTCTGGCCCTCAGGGGTATTTTTTAGAGATGTAGCTGAGTCAGGAGAACCTAATGTTAAAGCGTGAAATGAATATTGCGAATTACGATCCCGAACTGTGGCAAGCGATGGAACAGGAGGTTTGTCGTCAGGAAGAACATATTGAATTGATTGCTTCTGAAAACTACACCAGTCCAAGAGTGATGCAGGCTCAAGGATCTCAGCTCACTAACAAGTATGCGGAAGGTTATCCGGGTAAACGCTACTATGGTGGTTGTGAATATGTTGATATAGTTGAACAACTGGCAATCGACCGAGCAAAAGAGTTGTTTGGTGCAGATTATGCTAACGTCCAACCACATTCAGGCTCTCAGGCAAATGCTGCGGTGTATATGACGCTGTTGCAACCAGGTGACACTGTTTTAGGGATGAATTTGGCACATGGTGGCCATCTGACTCACGGCTCTCCGGTTAACTTCTCAGGTAAATTGTATAACGTTGTTCCTTATGGCATTGATGAGAATGGCAAAATCGATTACGAGGATATTCGTAACCAAGCGTTGAAACATCAACCTAAAATGATCATTGGTGGTTTCTCTGCCTATTCTGGTGTGGTTGATTGGGCGAAAATGCGTGAAATTGCTGATGAAATCGGTGCATATTTTTTCGTTGATATGGCTCATGTTGCCGGTTTAGTGGCTGCGGGTGTTTATCCAAACCCTGTTCCTCATGCACATGTTGTTACAACCACTACTCACAAGACTCTGGCTGGTCCTCGTGGTGGTCTGATTCTGGCTAAAGGGGGGGATGAAGAGTTGTATAAGAAGTTGAACTCTGCTGTTTTCCCTGGTGGTCAGGGCGGTCCGTTGATGCATGTCATTGCCGGGAAAGCCGTTGCACTGAAAGAAGCAATGGAGCCGGAGTTCAAAATATATCAACAGCAGGTTGCGAAAAATGCCAAAGAAATGGTAGATGTGTTCCTGCAACGTGGTTACAAAGTTGTTTCCGGCGGTACTGACAACCATCTGTTCCTGCTGGATCTGGTGGATAAAGATATTACAGGTAAAGAAGCGGATGCAGCATTAGGGCGTGCCAACATCACTGTTAACAAAAACAGTGTACCTAACGATCCTCGCAGTCCGTTTGTCACTTCGGGTATTCGCATTGGTACTCCAGCAATTACTCGTCGTGGTTTCAAAGAAGCGGAAACCCGTCAATTGGCTGGCTGGATATGTGATGTATTGGATAACATCAATGACGAAGCAGTTATTGAAAGTGTTAAACAGAATGTGTTGGAGATCTGTGCGAAATATCCTGTTTACGCATAATTGAGAATAAAATACCGTCAATATTGAGCTTATACCCAAATAGATTTCAAGTTGCAGCCGATAAAGTGGTAGCTTGAAAGATGAAAGGTATATCAGGTATCAAGCCCGACTCATAACATTAGTTTTGAGCGGGTTTTTTGCATTAAAAAATGGGGGCATTTGGATGGTTGTTCCATCAACATTTTGGCTAGGGTTAGGTTATTTCACTTATTTTTTTGCTTTTGGAATATTTTTACCTTTCTGGTCAGTTTGGTTACAGGGAGAAGGTATTACTCCTTCTATGATCGGTGTACTGTTAGCTATCGGGTTAGTTTCTCGTTTCCTCGGTAGTTTATTTATTTCTCCTACTGTTAAAGATCCTTCTAAATTAATTAACGCATTAAGATTACTCTCCTTATTGGCTTTGGTCTTTGCTGTTAGCTTTTCTTTTAGTAGCCATTGGGTATGGGTTGCCCTTGTCATGATAGGTTTTAATCTGTTTTTTTCACCTCTGGTTCCTTTATCAGATGCTTTAGCGGGAACCTGGCAAAAACAGTTTACTTTTGATTATGGCAAGGTACGTGTGTGGGGATCGATTGCCTTTATTATCAGCTCTTCTTTAGCGGGGATATTGATGTCAGCCAATGGCATCGATTTAGGATCAGATTTCAGCATTTCCTTTGAAAAGATCAATAATTGGATTGGTGTCAATTTATTTGGTCATCACAATATCATCCTTATTTCCCTGATTTTCAGTGTTGCCATTATGTTGCTCGGAATGATGCTAAAACCTTCTATTATGCCGGAGGGCAAGATTAAGGTAGAAAATACCAACACAGTATCATTCAAGAAATTATTATCCGAAAAATCGGTATGGCAATTTTTATTATGTGTGACGTTGTTACAAGCTGCTCACGCGGGTTACTACAGCTTTGGTTCTATTTATTGGGAAAAGGCTGGCTATTCTGCATCAACTATCGGTTATCTCTGGTCATTGGGCGTTGTCGCAGAAGTTGTTGTTTTCACTTTTAGTAAACAACTATTTCGACACTGGAGTGCCCGTAGTCTTCTATTGCTCTCTGCCATTTGTGGGATTATGCGTTGGGGGTTAATGGGAACATTCACTGAGTTGCCAGTTCTGATTATTATTCAGATCCTACATTGTGGAACTTTTACAGTCTGTCACTTAGCTGCCATGCGCTTTATTGGTGCCAGAAAAGAAAATGAAGTTATCCGCTTACAGTCGGTTTATTCTGCGTTAGCGATGGGCGGTGGTATTGCAGTTATGAGCGCAATAGGTGGTTTTTTGTATGAGCATATGGGAAGCGGTATCTATTGGGTAATGGCACTGGTTGCATTACCTGCAATTTTCTTACGGCCTAAAGTAGAAGCCCAAATACATTCGTTGTGAAATACATGCGTTGTGAAATATGTTTATTGAGAAACACATCCATTATCAATAAAATCGTAAATAAAAAGGGCACCAATAAATTTGGTGCCCTGAAAATAACATTGCTCAAATAGTTGTTTTATAATTAACGTTTCAGTGCTTCAGTTAATTCTTCGCGCATCTCAGATAGCATGTCTTTAACAATACGTGGGCTGCCTGCAACGATGTTACCGGAACTGATATAGTTGTGACCACCAACGAAGTCAGTAACAATACAGCCAGATTCACGTACTAGCAGTTCACCCCCCATGAAATCCCATGGTTTCAGGCCGATTTCGAAGAAACCGTCAACACGTCCGGCGGCAACATAAGCCATATCCAGAGCCGCAGAGCCAGTACGACGAAAATCTGCACAGCGCTCAAATAATTTACCCAATACATTCATGTAAGGGATAGCGTGTTGTTTAGCTTTGAAAGGGAAACCAGTAGCAATGATTGTGCCATCCAGATCACGCGCATTAGTACCGCGCAAACGGTAACCATTCAATTGAGCACCTTGACCACGGGTTGCGGTAAACAGTTCATTACGCATTGGGTCGTAAACAACAGCCACTTCGGTGCGGCCTTTGATGCGCACAGCGATAGAAACAGCAAAATGAGGGAGACGTTTAATAAAGTTAGTAGTGCCATCCAGTGGATCGATCACCCATTGGAAATCGTCTTCTTCACCTAAATGCTCACCTGTTTCTTCAGTGATGATAGTGTGCTTAGGATAAGATTTACGGATAATATCAATGATCAGCTTTTCTGCTTCACGATCAACATTAGTGACGAAGTCATTACTGCCTTTTTGGCTTGCTTCGATAGCATCAGGAGTTTCATAACTTTTGGCAATGTAATTGCCGGCTTTACGCGCAGCGCGTATAGCGATATTTAGCATCGGATGCATGGGGTATCTTCCACCAGGATTTTAAAGAACGGGAAACAAATTGGCGCGCATTATAGCAGTAGTTCGTCAAAATGACTAATGCTGTGTTAAGATATTCGGCTCTTATACTGAAATTAAAAGCCGTCATGTTAGAGAACATCCGCATTATTCTGGTAGAAACCTCCCACACGGGCAATATGGGTTCAACTGCCAGGGCTATGAAAACAATGGGATTGACCAACCTTTATTTGGTCAATCCGCTCGTCCAACCTGATTCTCATGCCATTGCACTTTCAGCCGGTGCCAGTGATGTTATTGGTAATGCCACTATCGTGGATTCTCTGGATGAAGCATTGGCTGGGTGCGAATTGGTTATTGGAACCAGTGCTCGTTCCCGAACACTTTCCTGGCCAATGGTTGAACCACGTGAATGTGGTGAATGCTGTGTCAAAACAGCCCAAAATTCACCAGTAGCTATTGTGTTCGGCCGTGAGCGTGTGGGGCTGACTAACGAAGAACTCCAGAAGTGTAACTATCATCTCTATATTCCGACCAATCCAGAATATGGTTCGTTGAATTTGGCCATGGCTGTTCAATTGGTCAGCTATGAGATTCGTATGGCACACCTTGCTACTGAGGAAAAATCGCAAAAAGCGGATGCTGCCGATCATGAAGCTGAATACCCACTAGCTGAAGATATGGAACGTTTTTATCAGCATCTTGAACAGGTGTTAAGTCATTCTGGTTTTATTCGTAAAGCGCATCCTGGGCAGATAATGAACAAATTAAGACGCCTTTATACCCGCGCACGTCCGGAAGTTCAGGAACTGAATATCCTGCGGGGTATTTTAACTTCTATGGAAAAATGGGCTAGGGAATCACCAAAATCTGGCAGAAAATAGTCTCTATGGTAGAGGTTATGGGTGGTAACAGAATGAAAGACAACCAAATAATAGTTGAGTAAATTACTAGGTTAAATAGTTGACTAAAATACTCAGGAATGTCACAATTTCACCCATATTTCACCATGGAGTTTTTGTTATGAGACTGACATCAAAAGGACGTTATGCGGTAACTGCCATGTTAGATGTGGCATTGCATTCACAAGAAGGGCCAGTGCCATTAGCTGATATTTCTGAGCGTCAGGGAATTTCCCTTTCCTATCTTGAGCAGTTGTTTTCTCGCCTACGTAAGAATGGTTTGGTTTCTAGCGTCCGTGGTCCAGGCGGCGGTTATTTATTGGGCAGAGATGCCGGTAATATTTTCGTTGCCGAAGTGATTTCTGCTGTTGATGAATCCGTTGATGCAACTCGTTGTCAGGGCAGGGAAGGCTGTCAGGGCGGTGATCGCTGTCTGACCCATGCGCTTTGGCGTGATCTCAGTGATCGCATCACGAGTTTCCTGAACAGCATCAGCTTAGAAGAATTAGTGAATAATCAAGAAGTATTAGATGTTGCTGATCGTCAAGACAGCGATAAACGCCGTACGGCTAATGGCAGAGTTCAAGAGATGATTGACGTTAACCTGCGGGCTTAAAAAGCGGCAAACAGAAGTATTAAAAGAGTCTTACGGAGCATGTGAGCAATGAAATTACCCATTTATTTGGACTATTCAGCAACAACCCCAGTTGATCCGCGTGTTGCTGAAAAGATGATGAACTATCTGACTATGGACGGGGTTTTCGGTAACCCTGCTTCTCGTTCACACCGTTTTGGTTGGCAAGCTGAAGAAGCGGTTGATATTGCGCGTAATCAAATTGCTGATTTGATTGGTGCTGATCCGCGTGAAATTGTATTTACTTCGGGTGCAACAGAATCAGATAACCTTGGTATTAAAGGTGCAGTAAAATTCTATCAGAAAAAAGGCAAGCACATTATTACCAGCAAAACTGAACACAAAGCTGTTTTGGATACTTGCCGTCAGTTGGAACGCGAAGGTTTTGAGGTGACTTACCTTTCACCGATGAGCAATGGCATGATCGATATGAAAGAGCTGGAAGCTACAATGCGTGACGATACGATTTTAGTTTCTATCATGCACGTCAACAACGAAATTGGTATTGTTCAGGACATCGTAACCATCGGTGAAATGTGTCGTAGTCGCGGTATTATTTTCCATGTTGACGCAACGCAAAGTGTTGGAAAATTGCCTATCGATCTCAGCAAACTGAAAGTTGATCTGATGTCTTTCTCTGCTCATAAATTATATGGCCCGATGGGTATTGGTGCTCTGTATGTTCGCCGTAAACCTCGTGTCCGCATTGAAGCACAGCAACATGGTGGTGGCCATGAGCGTGGTATGCGTTCCGGTACATTGCCTGTTCACCAGATCGTGGGAATGGGTGAAGCTTACCGTATTGCAAAAGAAGAATTGAAAGCTGAGTCAGAGCGTTTGCGTGGTTTGCGCCTGCGTTTATGGAATGGCATTAAAGATATTGAAGAAGTTTACCTGAATGGTGATTTGGAACTGGGTGCACCACACATTCTGAATGTCAGCTTCAACTATGTTGAAGGTGAATCATTGATGATGTCGCTGAAAGATCTGGCCGTTTCTTCTGGCTCAGCGTGTACTTCTGCGAGTCTGGAGCCTTCTTATGTTCTGCGCGCACTGGGCATGAATGATGAGCTGGCACACAGTTCTATTCGTTTCTCTTTAGGGCGTTTTACTACAGAAGAAGAAATAGACTATGCAATCAAGTTGATTCACAACTCGATTGGTCGCCTGCGTGAACTTTCTCCATTGTGGGAAATGTTCAAACAGGGGGTGGATCTTAACACCATCGAATGGTCTCATCATTAATCAGGCGGTTTCAGGAGTAACGATATGGCTTACAGCAATAAAGTAATTGATCACTATGAGAATCCACGTAATGTTGGATCATTTGACAGTGAAGACCCTTCCGTAGGTAGTGGCATGGTTGGTGCACCCGCTTGTGGTGATGTCATGCGGCTGCAAATCAAGGTCAACGATGACGGTATCATCGAAGACGCACGTTTTAAAACTTATGGCTGTGGTTCTGCGATTGCCTCCAGTTCTCTCGTAACAGAGTGGATGAAAGGTAAATCACTGGAGCAGGCAGAAGCAATCAAAAATACGGAGATTGCTGATGAGCTAGAGCTGCCACCAGTGAAAATTCACTGTTCTATTCTGGCAGAAGATGCGATCAAAGCTGCAATTGCGGATTACAAGAGCAAACGCCAGGCTAAGTAATTCTTTTGGCTAGAAGAAAATAATTTGGTGGATATTGCTTCAATATCCACCTTTACTGGTTTTGAAAGTGATAATTTCCTAGATCATAGCTTCAAAGATCATAGTGTTAAAAGTGAGGTGTTGTATGTCAATTTCTTTGACAGAAAGTGCAGCCCAGCGTGTTTTAGCTTTTCTTGATAATCGTGGGAAAGGTGTTGGGTTGCGTCTGGGAGTGAGAACTTCCGGCTGCTCTGGTATGGCATATATACTTGAATTTGCTGATGCAATTAATGATGAAGATCAGGTTTTTGAAGACAAGGGCGTGAAAGTTATCGTTGATGGTAAAAGCATTGTTTATCTTGATGGTACCGAGTTGGATTTTGTCAAAGAAGGCCTGAACGAAGGCTTTAAATTCAACAACCCCAATGTTTCCAGCGAATGCGGTTGTGGGGAAAGTTTTAACGTTTAACCCCCGTACTTTGCGAAACCAAGAGTAACTTATGGACTACTTTACTTTATTCGGGTTGCCTGCGCGTTACGCGATAGACCGCCAACAATTGGCGACCCGCTATCAGGAGTTGCAGCGTCAGTTTCATCCTGATCGTTTTGCCAATCATCCAGAGCGCGAGAAAATGTTGGCACTTCAACAAGCTGCAACCATCAATAATGGTTATCAGACTCTGAAACATCCCCTGAAACGTGCAGAATATATGCTGTCTCAGCAAGGGTTTGATTTATCCAATGAACAACACACGATGCAGGATACTGCTTTCCTGATGCAGCAATTAGAGTTGCGTGAAGAGCTTGATACTATTGAACGTAGTGCGGAGCCTGATGTTGCATTAGCAGGTTTTTCATCTCGCCTGAATAAAATGATTAAAACTCGTAGTGAGCAGATGGAACAGCAACTGGAGACCGAACAATGGTCAATCGCAGCCGATACTGTCCGTAAGTTACGCTTTTTAGATAAATTGCAGCAGCAGGTCGAACAATTGGAAGAACGATTGTTGGATGATTTTTAGCCGAATTGCTTTTTGGTGAATAACGCTTGCTGATTTAGCTATACCCTATGGATTTCAGGATGCAGCCAACAAAGCTGCAACTTGAAAGACGGGTATAAAGAGTTTTTATAGAGGCACACATGGCTTTATTACAAATCGGTGAACCTGGTTTATCTGCCGCACCACACCAGCGTCGTCTGGCTGCGGGGATTGATCTTGGCACAACACACTCCCTGGTTGCAACGGTCCGCAGTGGTCAGTCTGAGACCTTAGCAGATAGTGAAAACCGTCATTTGCTTCCTTCTGTTGTACAATACCGCAAAGATGAAATTCAAGTTGGTTGGCAGGCACGCCAACAGGCGGCTTCTGATCCTGTTAACACTATAAGTTCCGTCAAACGTATGATGGGGCGTTCTCTGGCTGATATTCAACAACGTTATCCGAATCTCCCTTACCAGTTTCAGGCTAGTGAAAATGGGTTACCGTTAATTGAGACTGTGTCAGGTCTGGTCGATCCTATTCAGGTTTCTTCTGAAATATTGAAATCGTTGGCTCAACGGGCAGAAGAAACCTTGAATGGTAAACTTGATGGTGTTGTTATCACTGTTCCTGCTTATTTTGATGATGCTCAACGTCAGGGAACGAAAGATGCCGCACGTTTAGCGGGCTTACATGTCCTTCGTCTCTTAAATGAACCAACCGCAGCGGCTATTGCCTATGGGCTTGATTCGGGTCAGGAAGGGGTTATTGCAGTTTATGACTTGGGTGGTGGAACATTTGATGTTTCTATCCTGCGTTTAAGTCGCGGCGTCTTTGAAGTGTTGGCAACAGGCGGAGATACCGCGCTTGGTGGAGATGATTTTGACCACCTGCTGGCAGACTGGATCCGTGAGCGGGCAGGTATCATTGATAATAGCCACGGCTTACAACGTCAATTGCTGGATATTGCGACACAAACCAAAATTGCCTTGAGTGATACAGATTCAGTGACGATCAACATTGCTGACTGGCAAGGCAGTATTACCCGTGATGAATTAAATGAATTGATCACGCCACTGATTAAACGCACCTTAATGGCTTGCCGTCGGGCGTTGAAAGATGCGGGTGTCACTGCCGATGAAATATTACAGGTTGTGATGGTAGGTGGTTCGACGAGAATACCGCGCGTACGTAGCATGGTTGGGGAGTTTTTTGATCGTGAACCATTAACCTCTATCGATCCGGATAAAGTTGTCGCGGTTGGTGCGGCAATTCAGGCTGATATTTTGGTCGGTAATAAACCTGATAGCGAAATGTTGCTATTGGACGTTATTCCACTGTCACTGGGCCTTGAAACCATGGGGGGGCTGGTGGAAAAAGTGATCCCTCGCAATACCACTATTCCTGTTGCCAGAGCACAAGAGTTTACGACTTTTAAAGACGGGCAGAGTGCAATGAGCATCCATGTTGTTCAGGGTGAACGCGAGCTGGTGGCAGATTGCCGTTCACTGGCACGTTTCACACTGCGTGGGATTCCTCCACTGCCGGCTGGTGGTGCTCATATTCGTGTTACTTTTCAGGTTGATGCTGATGGTTTGTTAAGTGTCAGTGCTCTGGAAAAATCGACGGGTGTTGAGGCTTCCATTCAGGTGAAACCTTCTTATGGTTTATCCGATGAAGAAATTGCCCGGATGATCAAAGATTCAATGACCAATGCGCAGGAAGATATTCAGGCGCGTAAGCTGGCTGAACAAAAAGTAGAAGCAGCACGTGTGTTGGAAAGTTTAACCAGTGCACTGGAAAAAGATGCTGATTTACTCAGCCAGGAAGAACATGCGGCAATTGATGCTGCCGTACAAGTATTAATTGAAAGTGCTCAGGGAACGTCTCCTGATGCGATTGAAAGTGCAATTAAACAATTGGACAAAAAAACGCAGGAATTTGCCGCGCGTCGCATGGACACATCAATCCGCCGGGCTTTGGCGGGCCATTCTGTGGATGAGATTTAATTATGCCTAAAATTGTATTTTTACCTCATAACGAACTTTGCCCTGAAGGCGCAGTATTGGAAGCTAAGGAAGGCGAATCGATTCTGGACGTTGCACTGCGTAATGGCATTGAAATAGAACATGCTTGTGAAAAATCCTGCGCATGTACGACTTGTCACTGCATTGTCAGGGAAGGGTTTGACTCATTGGAAGAAAGCTCTGAAATGGAAGATGACATGCTGGACAAAGCATGGGGGCTGGAGCCTGAAAGTCGGTTAGGATGCCAGGCCAAAGTTACTGATGAGGATTTGGTTGTTGAAATTCCTAAATACACGATTAACCATGCACGTGAGCACTGATCTAAGAACTAAATAGGAGCAAAGAAAATGAAATGGTCTGACAGCCGTGATATTGGCGAAGCACTATACGATAAGTTCCCGGATTTAGATCCTAAGACAGTGCGTTTTACCGATATGCATCAATGGGTTTGCGAGCTGGATGGTTTTGATGATGATCCGGAAAAATCCAACGAAAAAATATTAGAAGCCATTTTGCTGGTTTGGTTAGATGAATTTGAGTAACGCAAATCAGTTACCCAAATAACAAAGTTACCTAAACAACAAAGCCACACAAAAAAATAGTGCGAAAAAAGTGCAAACTCACCAATTCTTGTTCAATCACTTGGCATAGTCTGCATTTAATGAAAAACTGGCAACTGCCAGTTTTTTTGTATTCATCATGGTCCTTGCTGTAAAAACAGTGAAAATAAAATAAGAAGAGAGAAGAAAATGACAAAGCACGCTATACCGGCGCAAATCATGCCGATAACTCTGTCTTATGAGCCAGCTAAAGCATGCTGGGGTGAAAAAGCGCTAATCAGTTCGAATGATCAGGGAATTACAATTCATTTATCAGACAGCCAGTCGGATTTGAGTAGTAAATTGGCGGCTATCCAACGCGCCGGACGAAAAATTAATGGACAAGGTATCTCCAACGTTGCTTTGGCGGGTGATGGTTGGGATCTGGAAAAAAGCTGGACATTCTGGTTGGGATTCCGGGCACCAAAAGGGTTGCGTACTATTGAATGGCCACAACTGAGTGCAGTAGAAAAACAAGAGCTGGAGCACAGGATCAAATTTATCGACTGGGTGCGTGATACTACCAATATTCCAGCAGAAGAATTGGGGCCGGAGCAGCTTGCTCAGCGTGTCATTGATTTATTTAACGGTGTAGCAGGAACTGCAATCAGTTACCGCATTATAAAAGGCGATGCCTTACGTGAGCAGGGCTATGTGGGTGTACATACTGTCGGTCGTGGTTCCTCCCGTGTTCCTGTTTTTCTGGAATTGGATTTCAATCCATCGACAGATAAAAACGAACCTATATTCGCTTGCTTAGTCGGTAAAGGTATCACCTTCGATTCAGGGGGATATAGCCTGAAACCTTCCAACTCTATGGATTCCATGAAATCTGATATGGGCGGTTCAGCTCTCTTGTCAGGAGCATTGGCATTGGCGATTGGTCGTGGCCTGAAACAGCGTGTAAAACTATTCCTGTGCATTGCTGATAACCTGGTCAGCGGCAGTGCGTTCAAATTGGGTGACATTATTCGCTATCGTAATGGCAAAAGTGTTGAAGTCATGAACACTGATGCCGAAGGGCGTCTGGTACTGGCTGATGGCCTGATTGATGCCAGTGCGGCAAATGCGCCTCTTATCATTGACGCGGCGACATTGACTGGTGCGGCAAAAATGGCAGTAGGTAATGATTACCATTCTGTCCTCAGTTTTGATGACCAACTAGTGGCGGATTTATTAGCAGCAGCGGACGCAGAACATGAACTATTCTGGCGTTTGCCATTAGCCGAATTCCATCGTGGTCAATTACCATCCAATTTTGCTGATTTGAATAACATTGCTGCGTCTTCTCATTCAGCAGGAGCAAGTACTGCGGCTGCTTTTCTGTCTCACTTTGTAGAAAATTACAAAAAAGGCTGGGTACATATCGATTGTTCAGCGGCTTACCGTAAATCTGCGGTTGAACAGTGGTCGGCCGGTGCGACAGGGTGTGGTGTGCGCACCATCGCCAACTTATTGCTGACAAAAGCAAAATAAGGATACAGTGTCTTTGGCGAGGTAGCTGTAAACCGTCAGGTAATGCCATGATTTTTATGCACAAAATGTTATGATATCAAACTCATTTTAACATCGCCTTTCTTATCTGGCCTCCCTTTTATGGGGAGGCTATGATTGAGGAGCCTTTCGATGGTCGTTAACTTCAATTTGTTAACTTCAGTACAAATATGTGTTCGGAGATTTTCATGAGCTTGTCAAACGGGGTTGTTGCCACTGAAATTGAGGTTCCGAGTGGAAGTCGTATTACTCTCAGCCAACCAGAAGAACAGCCCATTCCGCTTATTGAAGCCTTGAGTCATTTATTTAAGCAATATAAGCCAGTACGACGGGCATTTCTGGTTATGGTGCACGATAAAAAACAGGATGAAAAACCTAACCTGCTTATCGGGTTAGAACTGAGTGGAGCATCTACAGATAATGACATTAATACGCTTATTCAGGCTGCTGGTGGAATAGCTTGTGAATATTTGAGTGAAGAGGAATCGGTGGATTTTTGTTTGCTGGATGAAAAAAATAGTGGAATTAGCCATTATCTGATCCAGCATACTCAGCCTTTTTATCAACGGAAGTTAGGCAGTTGGCTGAGGGATACCATTCCTGTATTGAATCAGTAAATAACGGTTAAGGTTAAGTTCTGTACCCACTCAGGGATCGTGTGATGATGAGTTTTGTCCGGCTTCTTTTTGTCATTTTCCTGCAATAAGCCAAAAATATTGCGGAAAGCCTCGAAAATCTAAAATCACAGATTTCTAAATCGGATAAATATCTATAAAAATACTATTCCAAACCAGCCGGCAAACGATAAGGATTACAGGTTATGCGTCAATATCAACTGAGGCAATGGGCAGCAAGGAGAAAGCGCTTCATCACATTAATGGTTGCTACGTTGTTTGCATTTTTTGCGCTATGTACCCTATCTGGATGTGATCAATCCCAGGATAATGAAAATACGGGAAAATCAGAAAAACCGACAATTTCAACAGCACAAAGAACAACTGATACTGCAAAACGAGAATTTCAATCATCTGTACCTCAACTACCACAAGAGCGTTATGCGGGTAAAGATGTCACTATCTTAGATGCGTCAGAGTTGCAGTTGGATGGTGCCAGTGCAATGGTCGTGACGTTTTCTGTTCCTTTGCAGATTGACCAGAATTTTTCTCAGAAAGTTCATCTGGTTGATGTGAAATCCGGAAAATTGGATGGTGCCTGGGAACTGTCTGATAACCAGATGGAGTTAAGGCTCCGTCATTTACCGCCTGATCGTGAGTTACAGTTATCGGTTGATGAAGGTTTAAAAGGCATTAATGGGCGTCAATTGGTAAGTTCCTATGAGAAAAAATTCCAGACTGCTCCCATTAAACCTACCGTTGGTTTTGCCAGCAAAGGGGTGCTTCTACCGAGTAAGACCGCAGAAGGTTTACCTGTTTTGGCACTTAATGTTGATCAGGTTGATGTCAATTTTTTCCGCATCAAAGAGACATCATTACCTGAATTCATCGCCGATTGGCAATACCGCAACAGTATGGAGTATTGGGATTCTGA
This sequence comes from Xenorhabdus sp. SGI246, assembly GCF_040838225.1. NCBI lineage: Bacteria > Pseudomonadati > Pseudomonadota > Gammaproteobacteria > Enterobacterales > Morganellaceae > Xenorhabdus > Xenorhabdus sp. SGI246. The sequence continues at coordinate 39,334 of NZ_JBFPEZ010000049.1, read as the reverse complement.
CAATTTCCTAAAGCGTGCTGACTTAGTTTATACCGGGCGTTTTGACCTGAATCCGGCACCTAATACTCGTGAAAAACTATTATTGCCACTGAATGATATTAAGGTGTTGCAAAAAAGTGGCGTTTATCTGGCTGTCATGCAGCAGGCCGGAAAATATACCTATAGTAATCCTAGTATGTTATTTACGCTGAGTGATATTGGTGTCTCAATGCACAGCTATCTAAATCGGATAGATGTTTTTGCACAATCATTGGAACAAGGTTCCAGCCTGAAAGGTGTTGAAATTCGTTTGCTGGATGACAAGGGACAGCTTCTATCAAAAAACACGACAGATAATAATGGTCACGCTACGCTGGAAAAAAATGCCAAGGCAAAATTATTGTTGGCTATCCAGGGCGATCAAACCAGTATGATCGATTTGTCATATCCTGCGTTGGATCTATCTGAGTTTGATATTGGCGGCACACAAGGGTATAGCAAGCAGTTTTTTGTGTTTGGCCCAAGGGATCTTTATCGTCCTGGAGAAACGCTGATTGTGAATGGCTTGCTGCGTGATGCTGATGGCCGTTCGTTGAAGCCCCAACCTGTAAAAGTTGATGTATTGAAAGCGGATAATCAGGTCGTGCGCAGTTTTGTCTGGCAACCTGAAAATGGACTCTATCAATATCGTTACCCAATCCCACAAACCGCAGAAACAGGCATGTGGTCATTGCGTTTTGATTTAGGTGACAACACTCCGCGTTATTACAAATTTAATGTAGAAGACTTTATGCCTGAACGTATGGCATTGGAAATTGAGGGAAATAATGGAAATAGACCAGTATTGAAAAATAAAAGTGTTAATTTTGCCGTAACTGGTCGTTACCTATATGGAGCGCCAGCAGTTGAGAACCGGCTGCAAGGCCAATTGTTTATGCGCCCAGCTCGTGATGCGGTGGCGAAATTATCAGGATATGAGTTTGGCTCCTCGAAAGAAGAGGGGTTGAGCAGAACTCTGGATGAGTTCGACTTGACGTTAAATAGTGAAGGAAAAACAGTCATTCCTGTCAGTGATGAGAATTGGAAATATGTAACATCGCCGGTAAAAGTTATCGTACAGGCCAGTTTGCTAGAATCTGGTGGGCGTCCGGTGACACGTCGTGCTGAGCAAGCTGTTTGGCCTGCTGACAAGCTGGTTGGCATACGTCCGCTCTTCAATAAAAAATCTATTTATAATTATCGTACAGGTCGTGATGAAAATCGCTATAACGTTGATGAAAACTCGCTGGCAGAGTTTGACATCGTTTATGCGGATGCTGATGGTAAGAAATATGCCACAAATGATTTGAGAGCTCGCCTGATATATGAACGCAGGGATAATTACTGGCGTTGGTCAGACAGTAATGGTTGGGATTCAGGATATGACCAGAAAGATTTGGTGATGGCAGATGAACCTGTCCAACTTGCGGAAAATGGTACAGCAAAAATCAGTTTCCCGGTTGAATGGGGTTCTTACCGCATTGAAATAGTGGATCAGAAAAATCAGCTTGTAACCAGCCTGAACTTCTGGGCAGGTTATTCATGGCAGGATAATACAGATGGAACAGGTGCAATCCGCCCGGATCAAGTCAAGCTCTCATTGGATAAACCCGCGTATAAACCAGGCGATAAAGTAAAATTGCATATGCTTGCACCACAGGCAGGTAAAGGTTATTTACTGCTGGAATCCAGTGATGGCCCGTTGTGGTGGCAGGAAATTGATGTTCCGGCAAAAGGTCTGGATATTGATGTACCCATTAATTCATTGTGGGCTCGACATGATTTGTATCTGACTGCGGTTGTTATACGGCCGGAAGATAAAAATCGTCAGGCAACATCGAAACGGGCAATTGGTGTATTGCATCTGCCGTTGATGGACGAAGGGCGTAAGCTGAATCTGACACTGAGTGCACCAGATAAAATACGCCCGAATCAGGATGTTAAAATCAAAATCAAGGCAACCCTTCAGAAGGGTAAAGATCAGCCAGTAAGTAAGGAATTGCCAAAGCAAGTTTATGTTCTGCTTTCTGCTGCTGATTCAGGTGTACTCAGTATTACTAACTTTAAGACTCCAGATCCTTATGAGGCATTCTTCGGGCGTAAACGTTATAGCGTTGATCAATATGATGTTTATGGACATTTAATTGAAACTGAAGGACGTAAAGCAAACTTACGCTTTGGTGGCGATGGTGATGAAAATGCTCTCGAAAGGGGAGGCAAAAAACCATTGACAGAAGTCAATATTATTGCTGTGCAAGCTAAACCAATTAGCTTGAATGCTAATGGAGAAGGTGAAATTACCTTACCTATTCCTGATTTTAATGGTGAACTCCGCTTGATGGCACAAGCATGGAGTGATAACGAATTCGGATACAGTGAGCGTAAAATGACAGTTGCTGCTCCGGTTGTTAGCCAGATGTCATTACCTCGTTTCATGGCAGGCGGCGATCAATCTCAGTTGGCATTAGATCTCACCAATTTAACTGAACAACCGCAAGTACTGACACTCAATTTCACTACAACCGGATTGATAAAGTTAGAAGATCCAGTAAGTAGAAGAATTATTTTGGAAACAGGAAAACGAACTACTATTCAAATTCCGGTCAAAGCGGATCATGGGTTTGGGCAGGGGGAAATTTTCCTGACAATTGATGGATTGAATGTACCCAACGAAAAACTGCAACAGTATACAAGTAGCTGGAAAATTGCGGTTCGCCCGGCATATCCTGCTGCAACCATACAGTTTGGTGATGTTATCCGACAAGGCGAAGAGTGGCAGTTACCACAAGTCGCTATTACTGATTTGATACCGGAAACACTGGAGGGGCAACTCCTACTGACCAGCAGGCCACCATTACAAATCGCACGTTATATTCGCGAATTATATGCTTACCCATATGGATGTTTGGAGCAGACGATTAGTGGGCTTTACCCATCACTCTACTCCAATGAAGCTGAACTGAAAAAATTGGATATCAGTACACAAAGTGACGAAAAACGGCGAGCAGCCATTGATGCTGGTATTACTCATTTGCTGAGTATGCAGCGTCATGATGGCAGCTTCTCGTTATGGGATCGTAATGGTGAGGAAAAGTTCTGGCTGACGGCGTATGCGGCAGATTTCTTATTCCGTGCCAATCAGCAAGGTTACAGTATCCCGGCTGATGCCCTGAAGGCTGCCAATAATCGGCTTCTGCGTTACTTGCAGGATAAAAATATTATTAACGATAGTTACAGCAGTTCACACAGTGAAACACAATTTTCTGTACAGGCATATGCGGGGTTGGTCTTGGCAAGCCAGCAAAAAGTGCCATTAAGTGGTTTAAGACAACTCTATGAACAACGAGGACGGGCTGGTAACGGTTTGTCCTTGGTACAATTGGGGATCGCGCTGAAAATGATGGGGGATGACACCCGTGGTAATGAAGCGATTCGTTCTGGTGTGAATAAATCCCGTCAATCCGGTTATAGGTTGCATGATTATGGTAGTACAATTCGTGACAATGCCTTGATTATTGCTCTATTGACTGAAAATAAGATAATGTTAAATGAGCGTGATGAAAAACTATTCAGTTTATCTAATGAGTTATCGGCACATCGTTACTTCTCTACACAGGAAAGTAATGCCATCTATCTGGCCGGGCGCTATTTTATTGATGCCAGCGAGCCGCCCTGGAAGGCGGTCATTAGTCAGCAAATACCACCGATTAACCGTGATAGCGCATTAAATGAAACATTGACAGCGAAACAGATCCTGAAAGGTATTGAAATCAGTAACCGTGGTGAGAGTACATTGTACTCACGTCTGAATGTGGTGGGTTATCCATTGCATGCACCAAAACCTTATTCAAATATTCTGAATATCAAGCGTACCTATCTTGATTTGAATGGTGAAAATTATTACCCGGATCGCCTGAAAAGCGGTGAAATGATGGTCGTGAAATTAGAAATCAGTGCGACAGAACCTGTATCGGATGCGCTGGTCGTCGATTTATTGCCTGCCGGGTTGGAAATTGAGAATCAAAATCTGGCGCATAGCAGTGCGAGTCTGAGTGAAAGCACTACTGCTTTGCAAAAGGGTATTAACGATATGCAGACGGCGAATATTCGCCATATCGAATACCGCGATGATCGCTTTGTTGCTGCTATTTCCGTTGAGCCTTATCGACCAGTCACCTTGCTCTATTTAGTCCGCGCAGTTGCACCGGGGGTTTATCAGGTGCCAGCACCACAAGTTGAATCTATGTATGTGCCGGTTTGGCGAGCAGTAGGTGAAACAGAGGAAAGGTTGGAGGTTGTGCGTTAATCACAAATCAGCCCTTATCTCCGATGAAATCCATCGGGTACATACCCAATAAATTTCAGTTGCTTTGCAGCCAACAAAGAAGCAGCTCGAAAGAGGAAGGACATAAGGGCTGAATTTTATGGATACAACTTTAATGATGAGATTCTTTCGTCGTATTTATCTGATCCCTCTGATAATTTTACTGATTCTGCTTCCCTCTCTATGGCTGGCTGATAAAATTTGGCCTCTGCCATTAAAAAACGTCAAAATGGCGCGCATTGTCATTGGAGCAGATGGTTCACCACTATGGCGTTTTGCTGATAATGAAGGAGTCTGGCGTTATCCCGTTACCTTGTCGCAAGTTTCTCCTGAATATATTCAGGCTCTGCTAGCCTATGAAGATCGTTGGTTTTACAAGCATCCCGGAATTAATCCCATCTCATTATTACGGGCAGCCTGGCAGGATATACGTGCCGAAAAGATTGTATCAGGAGGCAGTACTATCTCCATGCAGGTTGCTCGTTTGATAGATCCCCATCCACGTACTGTTGCAGGAAAATTGAAACAGATTTGGCGCACCTTGCAATTAGAGTGGCATTATTCCAAAGATGAAATTTTGCAGATGTATTTAAACCGGGCACCATTTGGTGGCACATTGCAAGGCGTTGGAGCAGCAAGTTGGGCATATCTGGGAAAGCCGCCATCAAATCTTTCATCTGGTGAAGCGGCATTACTGGCGGTATTGCCACAAGCACCAAGTCGTTTAAGGCCGGATCGCTATCCGAAACGGGCTCAGGCTGCCCGTGATAAGGTTTTGCAGAGATTGAAACGATATGGCGTTTGGTCAGCAGAAAAAGTAGCAGATATAGCAGGGGAAAATCTATGGCTTGCTCCCCGTCAGGTTCCTCAGCTTGCTCCATTGCTGGCAAGGAGAATGGTACAGGAAACTCAACAGGAAGTGATACAAACTACCATCGACACAGGGTTGCAGCGTCAATTGGAAGATTTGGTGCTCAACTGGAAGTATCAACTGGCGGAAAAAACGTCTGTTGGTGTACTGGTGGTTGATCATACGGATATGACAGTTAAGGCTTACATTGGTTCGGTAGATTTTCAGGATAACAGTCGTTTCGGCCATGTCGATATGGTCAGTGCATGGCGTTCTCCGGGGTCTACACTAAAGCCTTTTTTGTATGCAATGGCGCTGGATGATGGATTAATTCACGCTGAATCTCTTTTGCAAGATGTTCCCCGTCGTTTTGATGATTATCGGCCGGGAAACTTCGATAGTGGGTTTAATGGGCCGGTGAGTGCCAGCGAAGCACTGGTACGTTCATTAAATTTACCTGCGGTACAGCTTCTTGAAGCGTATGGTGCTAAAAGGTTCACTGCTAATTTGCGCAATGTAGGGATGGTATTGCGCTTTCCATTGGGCAGTGAACCGAATCTGGCACTGATACTCGGTGGAACATCAGTTCGTATGGATCAATTGGTTTCTGTTTATAGTGCTTTTGCCCGTCAGGGGAAAGTCTCTTCGTTGCGCTTTACCCCACAGCAGAAAATCCACGACAGACAGCTAGTTACGGCAGGTGCCGCCTGGATTGTCAGAAGGATTATGGCGGGGGAGAGTCGCCCATTGCCGGATAGTGTGTTGCCTGCTGAAGTACCATTAGCATGGAAAACAGGCACCAGTTATGGTTATCGCGATGCGTGGGCTATTGGCCTGAATGCTCGTTATACCATAGGTGTTTGGGTAGGAAGGCCGGATGGAACGCCAGTGGTAGGGCAATTTGGCTATGCTACAGCGATACCTATCATGAACCAGATTAATGGATTACTCATGAGAAATTTGCATTATGGTTCTCAGTATATTCCTGTTGATCCGAGGCCAGAAAGTGTCAGCCAGGCAGTTATCTGTTGGCCAGGTGGTACTGTACTTAAGAGAGAGGATAATAATTGTCGTCAGCGCCATTTAAGTTGGGTTTTGGATAATACGATCCCACCAACATTGCTGGCGGCGGAGCAGGAATCAATTTCAGGTATCAATGAACGGATATGGATAGATAAAAATGGTCTACGTGTTGCTTCTGATTGCCCTGATGCCAGACCTGAAGCAATAGCCTTGTGGCCGATTGCATTGGAAGCATGGTTACCAGAAAAAGAGCGGCGTTTAAATCGATTGCCAGCAATTAATCCTCAATGTCCTCCGATGAAAATAATAGATGAAGCACCATTGCTGATTGTGGGTATCCGTGAAGGCGATATTCTAAAACGTATTCCGGGGAAAAAGACGCTGGATTTGCGAATAGCAACACAAGGTGGTAGTGGGCAACAATGGTGGTTTTTGAATGGTGAGCAAGTTGCCATCACTGAAAATAACCAGCAATGGGTTAACGTCTTATCTCATCCGGGGAAATACCAACTTAGTGTTTTAGATTTGAGCGGACAAATCAGTGTAATCAATTTTGTGTTGCAGTAATTGAGTAATGGTTTGTGACATTGAATAAATATTCTACTATAAACATGAAGTTAACAGTGATTTTGGTTTTCAAATAATTTTACTGTTGGGGTTATTTTATGTTCCGATCTCTTTAGCTGATACGTCAGCCAAAGAAGTTGGTAATAAAATAGCAAATAAAGAATCAGTGAATCCTGGTGCATTGAAAAAATGTACATATTTATTGCCTGAAGGGCATAAATATACCTTTAGCATTATTGTTACATCTGATAAGACAACGAAAGACAGTAATGAACGATTTAAAGGGAAATTTGAAGTTTCTGATGAAACTAAGAAGCCATTGGATGAGAAAAGACAAGAGCAACTCAAACCTTTTATTCAATGCGTGAAAGATACCGTTTTGTGATTGATGTAGCATAAAATTGAGCAGTATAAAAACGTGACATAAAACGTTAATTCAATGATCTTGATCAGAATGCCTGTGTGGGAACTTATCGCCTATATAGGCATTATTTTATAAGATGTACGGGTAAGATAGTGTAAATTAATGGAAGAATCGGATATACAAAATTCTGGGTTAGTACTGAAAACAGGTTTATCTTACATTGTCTTAATCTGAGTTATACAGTGAAAATGTGATTTGTGCTAAAAAATTATAATTTTCGCTAAGAAGATTTTAATAAAATGTTGTGTTTCTTATAGGCAAGCAGAAAGTCTCCTCCTATAATCAACGCCTATTTTTATCCCTGTCAGGAAAACAGGATAAATTCTCTCCTTCTGCCTTGTCAGAGGGAATTAAAATGAGTCATCGCTGAAAGTGCCAAAGAGGTTATCCAATGACGATTGAACGTACTTTTTCCATTATTAAGCCTAATGCTGTGAAGAAAGATGTTATCGGTTCCATCTATGCCCGTTTTGAAAGTGCTGGTTTTAAAATCATCGCAGCTAAAATGTTGCATTTAACACGTGAACAAGCAGAAGGTTTTTATGCTGAGCACAAAGGCCGCCCTTTCTTTGACGGCTTGGTAGAGTTCATGACATCTGGCCCAATCATGGTGCAGGTTTTGGAAGGTGAAAATGCAGTTCAGCGTCACCGCGACCTGATGGGGGCAACTAACCCGGACAATGCCCTGGCGGGGACTCTGCGTGCAGATTATGCAGATAGCTTTACTGAAAATGCTGTTCACGGTTCAGATTCTATGGAATCTGCAAATCGTGAAATTGCTTATTTCTTCAGTGATGATGAAGTTTTCCCTCGCTACTGATACCATTGAATTTACCCAATAGATATCAAGTTACTGGAGAGGGGCAATGAATGCTGCCAATCCTAAATACAGCTTGAAAAGGGATACTTTCAGTTACTCGTAGCATCTGTACAATAAAGTTTGTACAATACGGCGCCCCGCTGATGTGATTTAGCGGGGCGTTTACTATTTTATACCTATATATGAAAGGTATATCTCATATATCAATTTACGCTAAGTACATCTTTTTGAATATATTACTGGAGTATATTCTTTAAAGCAGTGTCTATTGAATTGGCAGTCACCGCATGAAAACTTAGTGCTGAAATAGAATCAGCACAGAGCCGAAAGTGTAATAACGAGGCGATGTAACAATGTCCCAACTTAACGCAACCGTACAATCTTCAACTTCCGCTGAATCTTTCACACCAGATAAGAAAACCGGTAAAATTAATCTGCTCGATCTCAATCGTAAACAGATGCGTCAGTTTTTTATTGAAATGGGGGAAAAACCTTTTCGTGCCGATCAGGTCATGAAATGGATTTACCACTATTGTTATGACGATTTTGAGCAAATGACAGACATCAACAAAGTGCTCAGAGCAAAACTTCAACAAGTTGCTGAAATCAGAGCACCTGAAGTTGCAGAAGAACAGCGCTCTTCGGATGGTACTATCAAATGGGCGATTACTGTTGGTGGCCAACAGGTTGAAACGGTTTATATCCCAGAAGATGATCGCGCAACACTGTGTGTCTCATCTCAGGTAGGGTGTGCTTTAGAATGTAAATTTTGCTCCACTGCGCAGCAGGGATTTAACCGCAATCTGCGGGTTTCTGAAATCATTGGTCAAGTTTGGCGGGCTGCTAAAATTATTGGTTCGCTGAAATCCAGTGGCCGCCGTCCAATCACCAATGTGGTTATGATGGGGATGGGAGAACCGCTGCTCAACTTAAACAACGTTGTGCCAGCTATGGAAATCATGATGGATGATTTTGGTTTTGGTCTGTCAAAACGTCGTGTAACTCTATCAACATCAGGTGTAGTACCTGCATTGGACAAATTGGGCGATATGATTGATGTTGCATTGGCAATTTCTCTCCATGCACCGACTGACGATATTCGTGACGAAATTGTCCCAATTAACCGCAAGTACAATATTGAAGAGTTTCTGGCAGGTGTCCGTCGTTATTTGACGAAATCCAATGCTAACCAGGGCCGGGTGACAGTGGAATATGTGATGCTTGACCATGTTAATGACAGTGTGGAACAAGCACACCAATTGGCAGAATGCCTGAAAGATACTCCAAGCAAGATCAATTTAATTCCATGGAACCCATTTCCTGGTGCGCCTTATGGACGTAGTTCCAACAGTCGAATTGACCGTTTTGCGAAGGTCTTGATGGGGTATGGTTTTACCACTATTGTGCGTAAAACAAGGGGAGACGATATTGATGCTGCCTGTGGACAGCTTGCTGGTGATGTCATTGATAGAACAAAGCGGACGTTGAAAAAACGCCTGGCAGGTGAACCAATTCAGGTAAAAACAGTCTAATTTTCTGTTTAATATCGGTAACTGGCTAAAAATTTGGCGAAGTTTGACATATTCTGATAAATGAAAATAGTATGATACGGAAATCAATAATTTGGTCTATAGTTTGTTGTAGCTTGATGACTGGCTGTGTGGCGCATTCTCAACGTCGTGCCCATCAAGTTGTTGCGGTAGATACTCGGTTACAGCTAGGGAAGGCGTATTTGGCAGAACGGAATTTACCGGCTGCCAAATTTCATTTTGAAAAAATTCTGCTGGTGGAGCCTCGCCATCCAGAAGCGCATCTGGGGATGGCACTGCATGAACAATATGCAGGCTGGCCTGAATCTGCTGACCGGCATTATAGAATGGCAATGCAGTACGCGACGGGAAATGATACTGTAGTACGCCATTATTCCGTTTTTCTCTGTGAACAAAAGCGGTACGAAGAAGCTAAAAAGTTGGCCACAGAAAATAACATAACCTTATGTTATTACAGCCAATGTTGATTGCAATAATACTGATTTTAATCAGTAGGTTGTGACAAATGGTTTTCTGTGTTCGACGCAGTATGAAATGATTTCGCTACACAAATTAAATTGGATGTTATATCAAATTAATTTGTGTAAATACTTTAAACCTGAACAGTACCAGTGTCCTTAGATAATGAAGACTGAAACTTATCCAGAAGAAGCCAATCTGACAGCAGGTCAGATTTTGCGTCAGGCTCGTGAAAAACTTGAGCTTTCTCAGCAAACTGTGGCAGATCGCTTGTGTCTTAAAGTGTCCACTGTTCGTGATATCGAAGAAGATAATGTCCCTGCTAATATTGTACCGACATTCTTCCGCGGTTATATTCGTGCCTATGCGAAACTTGTCCAAGTACCTGAATCTGAGCTTTTAACCAAGCTGGATGCACAAATGCCGAATAAGGCAATAAAAACTTCTCCGATGCAGAGCTTCTCTGCCCAAAAAATACGTAAAAAGCGTGATGGCTGGCTGATGAAGGTAACATGGTTTGTGATAATCATATTACTGGGAATGACCGGCCTGTGGTGGTGGCAGAATTATAAGGTACAACAAAAAGAACTGGCTTCCATGACAGAGCAAACTGAAGCACAGCTACAAGCTGGTAATGCATTATCTGGTGCGAACTTTGCACCCGCCAACGCACCGTCTTCAACAGGAAAAAATACGCTTGTACCGTCAAATGATGCAGCTACCAACAGCAATGTTCAATCATCTTCCAGCGCTTCTGCGCCTGTAGCAACTGGATCTAAAATTGTTCCATTACTGGGTAATCAACCCACTGTGAACAATGTCTCCAGTAATACTGTCTCTGATAACATGACTTCCGGTAACACGACTTCCGCTAACGCCGTTGCTACGAACGTTGCTTCTACAAATCAGGGTATTTCTACAAATCGAGGTATAGAGAATGCAGTATCAGCAACGGGTACAGCATCAAATTCTGTTGTTAGTTCCCCATCAACAGATGTGAGTCGGGTCAGTGCAATGGACAGCAATGAACTGGTCATTAACTTTACCGGTGAGTGTTGGTTAGATATTAAAGATGCCAAAGGTAAGAAACTGTTTAGTGGCACTAAAAATAAGGGCGATAGCCTAAAATTATTAGGCACTTTACCTTACTCGCTACATATTGGTGCACCAGCTCAGGTTAATATAGAGTTTCAAGGGAACCACGTGAATCTGGATGAGTTTATTAAGAAAGGTTCTGCTGCCAGACTGACATTGCCATAAACTGACTCGTGGTTTGGGTGAATGTTTTTGGTGAATGTTGAACTGGGGTTCAGGTTTGCCTGCGTGTATTATTCATCACAGCATGTTGTAATTTTTATAAGTAAAATACAGGGATGTAGGGGAGTAATGTAAAAATGCATAATGAATCACCGATAAAAAGACGTAAATCCACACGTATCTATGTTGGTAGTGTACCCATTGGGGATAATGCACCAATTGCGGTGCAGTCAATGACCAACACACGAACAACGGATATTGAAGCGACAGTCAATCAGATCAAATTGCTGGAGCGTGTAGGCGTTGATATTGTCCGTGTTTCGGTTCCAACCATGGATGCAGCGGAAGCCTTTAAATCCATTAAACAGCAATCCAATATTCCGTTGATTGCTGACATCCATTTTGATTACCGTATTGCATTGAAAGTTGCAGAATATGGTGTTGATTGTCTGCGTATCAATCCCGGTAATATTGGTAACGAGGAACGTATTCGTCAGGTTGTGGATTGTGCCCGTCATAATAATATACCTATCCGTATTGGGGTGAATGGTGGCTCTTTAGAAAAAGATTTACAGGAAAAATACGGAGAGCCAACACCGGAAGCTTTGGTTGAATCCGCTATGCGCCATGTCGATATTCTTGATCGTCTGAACTTTGATCAGTTCAAAGTTAGTGTTAAGGCATCTGATGTGTTTCTGGCGGTAGGGGCTTACCGCTTGCTGGCACAAAAAATTGATCAACCTCTGCATCTGGGTATTACAGAAGCTGGAGGTGCTCGTGCTGGTGCGGTGAAATCTTCAATTGGTCTGGGTATTCTGTTATCCGAAGGGATTGGTGACACCTTGCGCATCTCTTTGGCTGCGGATCCGGTGGAAGAAGTTAAAGTTGGCTTCGATATACTGAAAGCGTTACGCATTCGTTCAAGAGGCATCAATTTTATTGCCTGTCCGACGTGTTCCCGTCAGGAGTTCGATGTGATCGGTACAGTGAATGCGCTTGAACAACGTCTTGAGGATTTGATCACACCAATGGATGTTTCTATCATTGGTTGTGTTGTAAATGGCCCCGGAGAAGCTGAAGTCTCAACATTGGGTGTGACGGGCGCAAAAACAAAGAGCGGTTTTTATGAAGATGGTGTCCGCCAAAAAGAGCGTCTCGACAATAACAATTTGATTGATCAGCTTGAAGCGAAAATCCGAGCCAAGGCAACTATTCTTGACACCAATAACCGGATTGTTATTAATCAGCTTGATAAATAAGATACCAATACCGACTTATGTTATCAGAGTCGGTATTGTTTTGTTTGCTGATTGAACTTGGAAATATTAATAAGAGATAAAACATGGCAAAAAATATTCCGGCAATTCGTGGTATGAACGATTGCCTTCCTGCTGAAACCGCCATCTGGCAACGTGTTGAGTCTACTGTGAAACGTGTGTTGGCTGGTTATGGTTTCAGTGAAATTAGAACACCGATTGTAGAGCAGACCCCGTTATTCCAACGCGCAATTGGGGAAGTTACTGATGTTGTCGAAAAAGAGATGTACACATTCGATGACCGTAATGGAGAAAGTTTGACTTTGCGCCCGGAAAATACCGCAGGCTGTGTGCGTGCCGGTATTCAGCATGGTCTGCTGTACAATCAGGAACAACGTTTATGGTACATTGGCCCGATGTTCCGCTATGAACGCCCACAAAAGGGCCGTTATCGTCAATTCCATCAATTGGGTGCAGAAGTGTTTGGTCTGCAAGGGCCGGATATTGACGCCGAAATGATCCTGATGACCGCACGTTGGTGGCGTGAGTTGGGTATTGCTGAGCATGTGACACTCGAATTGAACTCGATTGGTTCTCTGGAAGCGCGTGCAAACTATCGTGAAGCACTGGTCGCATTCCTTGAGCAGCATAAAGAGAAACTGGACGAAGATTGCCTGCGTCGCATGTACACAAATCCGTTGCGTGTGCTGGATTCTAAAAATCCTGACATTCAGGCTCTTCTTAATGACGCACCTGTCTTGTTTGATTACCTTGATGCCGAGTCAAAAGAGCACTTTGCTGGCCTGTGCCAGATTCTAGACGCTGTAGGTATTCAATATTGTATCAATCAGCGTTTGGTCCGTGGTCTTGACTATTACAACCGCACGGTCTTTGAATGGGTAACTTCTGCATTGGGCGCGCAAGGCACGGTTTGTGCGGGAGGGCGCTACGATAGATTGGTTGAACAACTGGGCGGAAAATCAACACCAGCAGTAGGTTTTGCAATGGGGATGGAGCGTATGATCCTGTTGGTTCAGGCAGTGAATCCTGAATTTGTTGCAGATCTCGCTGTTGCAGATGTTTATCTCTCTTCCTTTGGTGAAGGTAGCCAACAGGCAGCATTGATTCTGGCGGAGAAAATCCGTAATGCGTTGCCTGAATTACGCCTGATGACCAATCATGGTGGGGGTAACTTCAAGAAGCAATTGGGACGTGCAGGTAAGTATGGTGCCAAAATTGCTTTACTCCTCGGAGAGGATGAAATTAGTACAGGTAATGTCACCGTGAAAGATTTACGTAATGGTGAGCAACAAACATTGCCACAACAAGCGATCGCAGTACGTTTGAGCGAACTGTTAGGCTAAGGAGAGACTCTGTGGAAGCCTATACCACTGAAACTGAACAAGTTGATGCAATAAAGCATTTTTTTGTCAACAACGGTAAGTACATTGCTGTTGGCTTAGTATTGGGGATTGGGGCAATTGTTGGTTGGCGTTACTGGCAATCTCATCAAACAAACCAGCTACAGGATACCGCGGTACAATTTGAACAACTGAGCAAATCACTGGCATCGGGTTCGAAAGAAAGCATGACTGCCGTAGAGAAATTCGCTAATGAAACGAATAACATCTACGGTGTGATGACAGATATGGAATTAGCAAAACACGCTGTCGATAAAAATGATTTGGCACAGGCAGAAAAATATTTGTTGGTGGCTTCAGGTAAAGCGAAAGATCAGAATATGGTGGATTTGTCCAATATTCGTCTGGCACGGGTTCAGTTAGCAGAAGATAAAACTGATGCTGCATTGAAAACACTGGAGCAAGTTAAAAGTAAGGGATGGCAGTTAATAGCTGAGGATATCCGTGGTGATATTCTGGCGAAGAAAGGGAACATTAAAGGTGCGCGTGAAGCATACTCCAATGGGCTAAACGCCCAGGGTTCTCAGGCTTTGAAATCAATGATTCAAATTAAATTAGATAACTTATCCAACTAAGGGAGCCAACTCTAATGCAACTGCGAAAAACACTCTTGGTTGGGCTGGTTGCTTCTGTTTTGCTGGCAGGCTGCTCAAGTGAACAGGATACAGTAATAATGTCCCCACTGCCAAAGGTTGAAAATCAATTCAATCCACGTGTCGTTTGGGATAAGTCGGTCGGTAATGGTGTTGGGCACTATTACTCTCACTTATCGCCGGCCTGGCAAGGTTCAACGGTTTATGTTGCCGATCGTCATGGTATCGTTAAAGCATTTGAGATAGACAGTGGTAAAGAATTATGGTCAACGGATCTGTCTGAGAAAACAGGGTTATTATCATCTCGTTTGTCGGCGCTATTGTCCGGTGGTCTGACTGTATCGGGTGATCGTCTGTATGTCGGTACAGAAAAAGCAAAAGTTATCGCATTGGATTCCACAAACGGTAAGGTTGAGTGGGAATCTCAGGTTGCCGGTGAAGCATTATCTCGTCCGGTCGTGAGTGATGGCCTTGTTCTGATCCATACTGGCAATGGTATGTTGCAGGCCCTGAATGAAAATGATGGCTCTGTTGCCTGGTCAATCAATATGGACACACCTTCCCTATCTGTCCGTGGTGAATCGGCACCAGCTATAGCATACGGAGCAGCAATTGTCGGTGGTGATAATGGCCGTATTAGTGCCGTCTTGCTTTCTCAGGGGCAGTTGATTTGGCAGCAGCGTATCTCTCAGGTGACAGGGGCAACTGAAATCGATCGCCTGAATGATGTTGATATGACTCCGGTCATTTCTGATAATGTCATTTATGCTATTGCTTATAATGGCAATTTAGTAGCAATGGATATGCGTTCCGGCCAGATTATTTGGAAGCGTGATCTGGGCTCTGTGAATGATATGGTTGTGACCGACAACAATATTTTCATTGTTGATCAGGATGATCGGATTTTATCTTTACGCAAGAGTGATGGGGTAACAATCTGGTCTCAAAATAATCTGTTACACCGTAATCTGACTGCACCAGAAATGTATAATGGCTATCTGGTTGTAGGTGATGGAGAAGGTTACCTGCACTGGTTAAACATGGCTGATGGGCAATTTGTTGCTCAGCATAAAGTCGATAGTTCTGGCCTTTTGAGTCGTCCTGTGATTGCCAGTGATAAGCTGATGGTACAGGCGAAGGATGGAGCGGTTTACCTGTACACTCGCTGATATGCTGATATACAGAAAACAGAGATAAAATTTGTTTTAATGCTATATACCAATAGATTTCAAATTGTATCGCGATGGAAAGCAAAAGATGATTTGAAAAATGAAGGGGATAGCGATACTCACACGGCTCCTGTGCTGACAGGGGCCGTGTCGTCTTTTTAGTATCTTGCGGTTGTGAGAAGAAGATTTGGTAGTGACGAACTTCAAGTGGTTCTTTTTTGCAGGATATCGATTTAAATCTAGTCATGAGGCATCAAAAAAATGATACCTGTCGTTGCGCTGGTTGGGCGCCCTAATGTCGGAAAATCTACCTTATTTAATCGTCTAACCCGAACCAGAGATGCATTGGTAGCGGATTTCCCTGGTTTAACCCGTGACCGTAAATATGGACGAGCGGAAGTTGAAGGGCAAGAATTTATTATCGTTGATACAGGTGGTATTGATGGAACGGAAGAGGGCGTAGAAACACAAATGGCTGCGCAATCTCTGATGGCAATCGAAGAAGCAGATATCGTTCTGTTTATGGTTGATGCCAGATCCGGGCTGATGCCTGCTGATCACGCAATTGCAAAACATTTGCGCAGCCGTGAAAAATCGACTTTCTTGGTTGCAAATAAAACTGATGGTATTGATATTGATACATCTATTGCCGAATTCTACTCTTTGGGATTAGGGGATATATATTCTATCGCGGCAGCTCATGGGCGTGGTGTGACTCAACTGATTGAGCGTATATTGTTGCCATTTTCTGAGAAAGAAGAAGGCGCAGAAGAAGTTGAATTAACGGAAGAAGAAGCTAATGCCGCTTACTGGGCTGAAATGGAACAAGCTGAATTAGAAGCAGTGGTTGAAGCTGAACTGGAAGAGGATTTTGATCCGACAACATTGCCACTGAAACTGGCTATTGTTGGGCGTCCGAATGTGGGCAAATCCACGCTGACCAACCGGATTCTGGGGGAAGAACGAGTCGTTGTCTTTGACATGCCCGGAACAACCCGTGATAGCATCTATATCCCAATGGAGCGTGATGGTCGTGAATATATCCTGATTGACACAGCGGGAGTTCGTAAACGTGGTAAGGTGACAGAAGTGGTGGAAAAGTTCTCTGTCATCAAAACACTCCAGGCCATTGAAGATGCAAACGTTGTGCTACTGGTGGTTGATGCGCGTGAAGGCATTTCTGATCAGGATCTTTCCCTGCTTGGTTTTATTCTCAATAGTGGCCGCTCCTTAGTTATTGCGGTTAATAAATGGGATGGTATGAGTCAGGACGATAAAGATCACGTAAAAGATATGCTGGATCTGCGTTTAGGGTTTGTTGATTTTGCCCGTGTTCATTTTATTTCTGCATTACATGGCAGTGGCGTGGGTAACCTATTTGATTCGATTCTGGAAGCTTATGAAAGTGCGACTCGTCGCGTTAATACTTCCATGCTTACACGGATTATGCGTATGGCAGAAGAGGATCATCAGCCACCGATGATACGTGGGCGCAGGGTAAAAATGAAATATGCCCATGCTGGTGGATACAACCCGCCTATTGTTGTGATTCATGGTAATCAGGTGGCAGATTTACCTGATTCTTATAAGCGTTATTTAATGAATTATTTCCGTCGTTCTTTAAAAGTCATGGGAACGCCTATCCGTATTCAATTTAAAGAAGGGGCTAACCCTTATGCTGATAAGAAAAATACGTTGACTGCGTCACAGCTTCGTAAACGTAAGCGTTTGATGGAACATTTGAAAAAGCGGTAATTTTAAATAAGCATTAATAAAATAAAGAGCTATTTTCTAGCTCTTTATTTTAGAAAGTTGCCAATAGTAAATCTCTGGGCTTATTATTCCTTAGTTTATATTTTTTAATGTTAGATGATCAATTACTTTTCCCTTTATCAATTTGAAATCTATCTTTTTTTCGTAACGGAGGATTTGTAGCTGATTGTTTCATTAAACTCTTAACGTGATCTAATGTTCTTAGCACGTGTTCTTTATCATTCTCATCACAATTTTTCGCAATATGTTCCAGTAAATGGGGAGGAATTATACTGGGTTGATTTGTTACATTACACATAATATACCCAACTTGTTAGTTTGTTAGCCTGGTGTCCTGTGGTCTATCTTTACTAGCTTAAATATTAGTCAAAATAACCACGCCAGTCACTAACAAAAATGTAAATTTTTATCCTCTCATTTTATAAGTTGTAAGTGTGATAATTGGATGAAATACTTGGTGATATATTATTGAGAAAATTTATATAATTAAATCAGAAAATGACTGGGAAGATAACTTCAGCCAGCAAAAATATGATGGTATGAGAGGCATAAAATATATGGGGATAAAAGCAGGGTTTTCCCTAACCCTTAGGTTAAAAATATTATTTTCTTATTGTCAACGAATAACACCTACTTGATTCCATGCGTCAGTAACAAGATTTGAAATGCTTTTACCAAAGAGTTTGTATGCATTATCAATGGATAATTTGGCGAAATCATTAAAATTTGCTTTATTAGATAATCGCTTGTCTGTTAGTGTCTTGTACCAGATTTTACCTGCCAGCTCCCATGAATATCCTCCTATCTCAACTGCCAGTAGGTAGAATGCTTTGTTTGGAATACCCGAATATTTATGAACACCACCATTATCATTTGACAGAGGAAGTTCCTGGTATTGATTCATATGCCCAATCTGATCATCGTGTGAATATGCACTTCCTGGATGTTTAAATGAACGTAAAGCAATATTAGGATCATTATGAGGGTTCATTTTAGGCCCGAATATTCCCTGGCCTATCAGCCAATCAGATTCATTGGCTTTCTGGCTATTGGCAAACTGTTTTACCATCACACCAAATACATCTGAAATAGATTCATTAAGTGCACCAGATTGATAGGCATAATCGAGATCTGCTTCATATTGAGTGACACCATGTGTTAATTCATGTGCTGTGATATCAATACAAGATGTAAAACGATTAAAATACAGTTTCATTCCATCACCAAAAACCATTTGATTATTTGCCCAAAATGCATTTGCATAACCTTCTAGATAATGTACTGTAGCAACTAATTTGAGTCCTTTATTATCAATTGAATTACGACCAAAAATTTCTTTGTAAAAATTATAAGTGTTACCGAGATGCTCGTAAGCTTCATTGACAGATATATCTTTGCTTTCAGAAGTGCCCTCAACCCGAACTATTTTGGTGCCTGGGTATACATCTGTGTTTTCGCCATTGTATATTGTTCTGTTCAACTTTTTATCAGAGCCTGGATCATCTTTTAAAGATAGATGACCTATTGCGGCGTAATTATTTATCAGATTGTAAGTATGATCCAAAGTTTTTAAGAGAGAAGGTTTATCCTGTTCATCACAAATTTTAATAATATATTCAAATAGAGTTGGAGGAATAATGCTGTATGTTTTATTTTTACACATAATAATACCCCGATTTATTTTTTGAATGTTGTATATTTTTTTTGGGGCCCCATTTAAATTATTAGCCTAATTCACAGGGTTTTCTACTAACTAAATGCTTTTTTTCTCTTCCAAAATAATTAAATTATAAATATAAAAAAGGGCCAGTCTTGGCCCTTTTTTTTAATTTTATGATTAATTTGATATTAATTCAGTGGTGCTTGTTTGATATTATATGAATATCTTTATTCATCATCTTCTGGCATAAGTACACCTACTTTATTCCAGCACTCGTTGGTGATGAGAGAGACTTTTTTACCAAATAACTTTTCTGCATTGTCAATCGTTAACGTGGCAAAATCATCAAACGTGGCATCTGAAAATAAACGGTCATCCAATAAAGTTTCATACCAGATTTTCCCAGCCTGTTCCCATGAATAACCTCCCAGAGCAGTTGCAAGCAAGTAAAATGCCCTGTTAGGGATACCCGAATATATGTGAATGCCTCCATTATCAATTGAAATCGGCAGTTCTTCATATTCATCCATATGACCAACCTGCTTATCTTTAGGAAATGCTGAGCCTGGTTTTATAAATGAGCGTAAAGCGATATCAGGTTTATTATCTGGATTGAACTTGGGACCCAGTAGCCCTTTTCCTAATAGCCAGTCGGATTCATCGGCTTTTTGGTTATTGGCATACTGTTTTACCATGATGCCAAACACATCTGAAATGGACTCATTCAAGGCACCAGATTGATAAACATAATGGAGATTGGCTTCATTCTGGATAATACCATGAGTTAATTCATGTGCTACAACATCAATCGCTGAGGTAAAGCGGTTGAAATATTGCCCATCGCCGTCGCCAAAAACGATTTGTTTTCTGGACCAGAAGGCATTTAAGTAACGTTTACCATAATGCACTGTAGCGACTAACCTAAGCCCTTTGTTATCAAGTGAGTTTCGGCCAAAAATTTTGCTATAGAATTCATAAGTTTTCCCAAGATAATTATAGGCCTCATTGACAGCAATATCCTCACTTTCAGGCATACCTTCACTGCGGGCTAACTTTCCTCCAGGGAATTCTTCTTCCTGTTCTGCATCGTAGATAATTCTATGCAGTTTTGTTTTTTTATCAGATTCAATATCAGGGTCCTGCTGTAAAATATCTTCTACAGCTGTGATATTCATTAAATCGTAGATATGATCTAATGTTTTTAATACGTATTGATTAGAACACTCATCACAATTATCAGAGATTTGCTCTAAGACAAATGGAGGGATTAAACTGTATCTGTTAATTTCATAAGTATTCATAATTATTCCCCTATTTTGTCAGTGCTGTATTTGTTCTTTTGGGCGCCCATTTGCATATTATCTATAATTGAAGTGATAGTCATTAGGGGAAATATTGACGTTTTATAGCAGGATATTGCTAATGAAAAATGATAAATAAATTTATTAGTCTACTGATATGAAAACCAGATTTAGATATTTAATTAAAAAAATTGAATGGTGATGAATACCCCAGCGACATAATTATTTATGTTTCTGGGGATGATTCTGTATTGTTTTATTATATCCAATCTTTTTTTATCAGAAATGATGAATAGAGTTCCGCTTCTGGAGAATGTGGTTCAGGAGAATAATTATATTCCCAGCGAACCAAAGGAGGCATGGACATAAGTATAGACTCAGTTCGCCCACCACTTTGCAAACCGAATAATGTTCCTCTATCCCAAACTAAATTGAATTCGACGTAACGCCCCCGGCGATATAACTGAAACTGTCTTTCACGTTCTCCCCAACTAATATCCTTTCTTTTTTTGACAATAGGTAAATATGCATTCAGGAAACCGTGACCTACAGATTGTGTGAAATTAAAACAAGTATCAAAATCGGGAGTATTCAGATCATCATAAAATAATCCACCTACACCACGTGGTTCATTACGATGTTTAATAAAGAAGTAGTCATCACACCACTTTTTATACGTATGATAAATATCATCACCAAAAGGCTGACATAATGTTTTAGCGGTAGTATGCCAGTGAATAACATCTTCTTTAAAACCATAATAAGGAGTGAGATCAAACCCGCCCCCGAACCACCAGACAGGTGTTTCACCTTCCTTTTCTGCCATGAAAAAGCGTACGTTAGCGTGGCTGGTCGGAACATAAGGGTTCAGAGGATGAATGACAAGAGAAACCCCCAGAGCCTGATAATTACGGCCAGCCAATTCAGGGCGGTGAGCAGTCGCTGAAGGCGGCAGGGAATCTCCCGTCACATGGGAAAAATTTACACCTGCTTGTTCAAAAATTTTGCCTGATTTCAAGACACGACTGCGACCGCCACCGCCTTCTTCCCTTTGCCAGCACTCTTCCATAAAATGGGAATGACCATCAAGGTGTTCAAGTTGCTTACAGATTTCATCCTGTAATGAGAGAAAAAAATTCTTAACTTGAGATATATTAGGTGTATTCATGATTTAATCATAACGTATTGATATTATTTAAATTAAACTCGTTAATAACGAGAGGTAAATTTGGTTTGTTTATACAATTGTTTACACATAGAATGCTGAACAAACCTATAAACGAAGCATAAGATAAGAACAATGTGGAAGAAAGGATAAGTTTGTGATCGATGAGACGAGGCCAGTACGCTAAACGTTCTGACCTTGTGAATAGGTTGTGGTGCATTTCGTCGGGAGCTATTGAGGTGACAATGATGAACGTTCTTGCTAGTGTAGATTGTCAATTTTGAAATTTATTTAATAGAATCATTAGTTAAATAATATTTTGGATCTCTTGGCTGATGGATGCATTTTACTCTACAATGACCATGTGTGGCCGTTCTTTTATACATGTTATCAATTAAACTATCAATTAACTGAGGAAGCATTATTTTATTAAAAGCACCACAAATTGAATGACATAAATAACCGCCACAATTCGGATCAAATATAAATAGCGTACTATTATTCCAAACTATAACTCCCATATGATTTTCACTAAATTCTTTTTTCTCATAGTCAGAATTAGGACTTCTATAAGGATAGAAGTTTTGTTTATTCAGTCTATTGCAATGAGAAAGTGATTTATCATCTCTATACTTGTATTGAACACTAGGATTAACGCTGCGATCATTCATATCATTTTTCTTAATACGAACTAACGACAACAGACCATAACCATTTTGTTGATTGATCTCTATATTTTTCGAGATACGAATATAATCATGTTGTCGTTCTATTTGTTGTTGTTTTATCACATTATTATATCGTGAATCACGATCCATATATGAAATTTTTAGTTTATCCATATATGATCTTGCAAGGTTGAATGATTCCTCTGGACATAATGGTTGTGATATATTTCTTTGTTTATATATTAAATGTGATAACAGGCAAAAGCTAATGCCAAAGCATAATCCTTTCCCTATCCCATCATTATGATATCGAAGATCTTTTTGATTAAAAGGAAAGAACTCATCCCTATTATAGGGGGCTGTATTTGTAAGCATACGTAATACCAATAATTAATTTTATTATATACTTTCATCTTTAAAATGTTAGAAACGGAAGAAACTGATGAACTTTGTCTTTATAAACAAAGAATATCTATACTCTCAAAAATTTATTCCGCTACTATCTATGAATTCATATCCATAACGTATTGAAAGGATAATCCTTATAAGTTATAAAAGACCTTATACTGGAATTAGTATTGTTACAATTATAATTACAAATCTTTAATGTGAATATCTACTGAGGGGTAGAAAAATTAAATTAGTGGGGTTATTAATAGCCCTACGTAGATACTATTATATATTAATATATTGCTGAGTAGGCATTTTACGAACCTTACGCTCAATAAGCTGACCGCGCTGATTAAAATAGCGACTGGGCCAGATTTTTGAGGGAGATAGTTGGCAATAATCCATTCACCCTTAGGTCACGGTTTGCTAAGAGGATTTGCCAGTGTAGAAGAACTGATTTACGGGAGACAGCCGCTAAGGTTGTACCACGTTTACGCAATGCTGCGATATTTTCGATGCCCGGTGGCTTTGACTTTGAAACTGAACAGATTAAATATAGGTTTAAAGGAGATACTGAGCATTATCCTGAAACCTTTTTGAAAGAAAAATATAAAAATGATATTGAATGGTTTATAATCTCAATGAATTCATATATTGAAAAATTTGGTTCTTATTGCAATGTTAATGAAGTAATTGAAGAGTTCCTTAATAGATTAAATAATTGTTTATCTTTACAAGAAAACTACACTCTATCAGATAAGCATAATTTTAAAGCCTCTTTTTTTTAAATAAATAGTAAAATCAAGGAGTAAGTAACTTATGACTCTGAGTATAATTATCCCTTCTTATAACAAAAAAGAAAGCCTAATGTCTTTGTTAGCCTTATTAAATAAGCAAAGTGCGGACTTTAGTGATTTCGAAGTAATAGTTGTAGATGATGGTTCTAGCGTTTTTATGGGGAACAATATTCAGTGTAGAAAAAGAACTTTTTGAAAAGGTGGGGTGTTTTGATGAACAATTTACATCATGGGGTGGTGAAGATATTGATCTTGGTTTCCGGCTTCACAAAGCTAATTCTCAATTTCATTTGTTTGAAGGGATAGAGGGAGTGCACTTATCTCATCCAGAAAACGATGAAATAAATTATAAGACAAACTTAGAAAATAAGAGATATATTTCTGAAAAATATAATGATGAAATGACGGATTGGCTTATAAAAGAAGAGAATATATTTAAATTAAATGAATTAATAATTTTAAAAAACACTGAAAAAAGGATGTTTAATATGATTAATGTTGCTATTGCTGGTATTGGGAATTGCTGTTCGTCTCTTTATCAAGGGATTAATTATCATTTAGATAGTGATCCAATAATTAATGATTTAGGTATTTCAATCAAAGATATCAATGTCAAAGCAGCATATGATATTGATTGTAGAAAAGTTGGCTTACCAATATCAAAAGCAATTTTTACAAAGCCCAATTTGTAGTGAAGTGACCATGTTTGGCTAGATGGGGTTTGGCGGACGGTTACGGTTAAAGGAGGGTATTAAAAGGATGACACTTCCTGTGAGCTTGCTGCAAGTAGCTTTTCACTGAGCTTATTGAAACATCCAGATTTGCTGCCACATCTTTATAGTGCATTCCTTGTAGCCGTGTTAGCAGGAACGCTTGTCTGACTTTTTTCGGCAGTTCATCAAGGATCTTATCTATCCTCTCTAATTGTTCTAACAGTGCAAGCTGATATTCTGATGGGCATGAAGTATTGTTCGGTACTGTACTGACAGACTCCAGATAATTGTCTTCGAGTTTTTTCCGGCGGTAGTAATTAGCGATGGTCCTGCGGGCAATGGTAATTAAAAAGGCTCTAGGATAACGGATATCAGCCAGATCTGGATATTGTATCAATTTGATGAAAATGTCATGGGCAAGATCTTCTGCATGGTGTGGATAAACACAGTTTTGTTTGATCCAGTTATATAACCAATTGTGGTGTTCGCAGTAGAGTTGTTGGGCTATTTCATTGTGCCCGAATGTGCTTTTTTGCACAGCCATGTGATATTGCCTGATGGATTATAATGAAAATGAAAACAATAATGATTATTATTTTTATTTAATTGGTGGAAGTCAATGGGCATTGCAGTGATAATCCCCTTAAAAATTAAGAGGATTATCAGTTGAATGGTTAAGTGTTAGTTAGAATTGCTGTGAAATACTGAATTTGTAATTACGGCCAATACCAGAAGCAGCTTCTCCTAAGTATGGATAGTAATCACGGTTGAACAGGTTATCTACAGTGATCCGTGCTTCAAAGCCTTTCATAAGAGACGGGCGCCAGCTTGCAAACAGGCCGTGCAGGGCATAGCCTTTGGTTTTTGGTAATGACCAATATCCAGCTTCTGGGTCGTCATCTACAGGTGAACGATCTTGTTTACGGATAAAGTCACCTTTCCAGCCCATTGTCATTTGCAAGAGCGGGATTTTAAAGCCGAACGTGGTGTGCAATGATGTTGGCGGTATTTGATCCCACCAGGTTTTATGTCCTATCCATGGGTCACGCGGAGAAGTATCACGTTGTCCACGCATCGTGGAGTAAGATAACTTACCAAACAGAATGGCGCTATCGTAGAAAGTTTCTATTTCCAACCCTTGTATGGTGTAGCCGGGTAGATTGCGGTAATTCGATAATGGTTTTCCACATGTGTTAGAGAAACCACTTTTGTGGTGTTGCTCACAATAAATTCCACGTCTTTTGAGAATTTCATCTTTTCCCCGATTATGGAATAGCGTAGTACGGATTTGTAGACTGTCATTCTCAAGCATCAGATTATCGTAATCAAAAATGGCACCAAATCGTATTCCTGTCATTTTTTCAGTACTTAGATTACGGCTGGAACCCGGAACGTTGGTTCCTTCTGACTGAACCTCATATTGTTCATCTACCAGTGGTGCTCTCCATGTATGGCTGATGTCTGCAAATAGTGAGAGATTCGGAGTAGTTTTCCACATTAAGCCCAAATGAGGTGTCCAGCCAGTATAAGTTACACTGCTGTAGTCATGATTGGCTTTGGGGGATTTGTTGTTAAAACGGGGGGCCTTATTTTCTTCACCCGTATTTTTTACATGGTCATAGCGCACTCCTGGTGTAATTGTAACGTTACCCAGTTTCAGAGAATCCTGCATATAGAGACTGTAGGTATGCTGGGTGCCCGATGGCATATAGTAAGGCTGATAATAGCCGTAATTATACTTAGCATTGTTTTGTATATTTTTACTTTTACTTTTATCGAACATTAAAACGTTGCGCTGATTCTTATGCCAACGGATTCCAGCTATTAATTCATGCTCGATTACACCTGTTGAGAACACACTATTATTGTTGATCTCAGCCATATTGTCGGTGTAATCCGTCCAACTTTTGTTCCCCATTGAGCCACTGAAAAAAGAAGCAGCGTTTTCTGGGCGACTATCGTCTTGTTTGGTTTTGGAATAAGCGTAAGTCAGTGTCAAATTAATCCATGGATTATCTTCGGGGGCGATATTCCATTTGGCGGAATAGTTTTGATCGATTTGATCACGGAAAATTAGTTTTCTTTTCCAGGCACTATCCCAACCGTATCTCTCTACATCAACGGCTGATGGAACGACCATCTTATCCCGTTTAGCCGCCCACGGCTGCCAGCCATCCGATTCAGAGCGCATTGCAGATAAACTTATTGTATGCGCATCACTGGGGTAGAAATTGGTTTTCAATAAATAGGATGTTTGATTGTTTTGTGAAAACTCAAAGCGTGTGCCATCAGGGCGCTGGATATTATGACCATCGCGTTTACTGAAATACAGTAATCCATCAGCGTAGCCATTGGGATCTCTGCCATATAATGCAGCACTGTTGATCCACTGCCTGTCATTGGTATGGTAGCTTTGTTTAATAAAACCACCCCAATCCTCATCAGGGCGCAATAAATCGCTGGCGTCTTTGGTCACAACTTTAACCGAGCCACCAAACCCACCGTTGCCATTCAATATATTATGTGGCCCTTTATCTACATCGATCCGTTTGATTAATTCAGGTTCGATAAAGATGGAACCCTGGCGATATTTCTCAAACCCTTTTGGGGCATCATCCAGTGTCACTTTGACATCTTCTTGGTCACCCATCCCCCAGATATTTAATGTTTGTCCGCCGGGACGTGGTGAACCAGACATCGAAACACCGGGAAGTTGTCCAAGCAGCTCAGCAATATTATCCGCCTGAGTACGGTCAATATCTTCCTTATTCAGTGCAGAACTACCCGCACTGGTGCTGTTATGTGTACTCCCTACAACAGAAAGCGTAGAGAGTTGCATCACCTCATTTTTCTTTTCTGACTTTTGTTCTGAAGGATTTTCAGTAGCCGAAACTGAGCCGGAAAATACAGTGCCTAGCACCAGAGTGCCAGAGAATGTTCCGCTTAAAATTTTTCGGATAAAAGTTGCGATTGGGTGTTTTTCTAAATTTTGACTATTATTTGCCATAAATTTCCCGAAAAGTATCTGTGTGAAATATTTCATTGTTATAAGTCACCCAGGAAAGTAAATCGGGTAGATGAAAATGAGAATTATTTTTATATGTGTGTTTTTTAACGGTATGTTTTTTATCAGCACAGTTTTTTTATAGGCATTGCTTTTATAGGTATAGTTTTTATAGGCATAGTTTTTATAGATATCGTTTGCTGCAAAGTGCTTATGGGATGTTGTGGTATAAAAACCAGGACACTCATTCGCAAGGTCATTTCCGTAAGTGCAAGGGGTTAATCAATGAAGAAGATTCTTAGTACGCTGTTCTTGGTAGGAATTGTGGCATTTATTGCAGGTTGTGATGATGCTTCCAAAAAAGCGGAGAATTCAACCCATCAAACTGAAGATAGTGCGTCTCAAATGAAAACGGATACTGAGCAGAAAAACTCAGAAGTGACGGACAATGAAAAAGAAAAACCACAAAGCATGAAAGACAATGCTACGGGTGGAGAACGTGAGTCGGTAGATAAATCCAGGGAAACACAGGGTAACATCAACCATTCCACTCATGGTGCGGTAAGTCAAACGCCGTCTTCTAAGACGGCTGATGTAAAGGATGATGTGACAAAATCTCTAAATGACGCAGCGGATAAGGTGGCAGCCAAAGCGGGAGAGGTACAACAACAGGCTACGGATAAAATTAATCAGTTTACAGATGAAATAAAGTCGAAGACGAAAGAAATAAAATCGGATACTAATAAAAAAACGGATGATTTAATCAATAGTCTTAAAGGTGATAATAGTAAAAAAGAGGAAGGTTAATTCAATGTGTCAGAATTTACCACTCTGATAATTTATTCATATAGGAAGGGTGATCTGAACATGATCACCCTTTTTTCAGGAAATTTTTGATGATGTGTTGACCGGCGATTTACGTACCGGAGCACCATTGGCGACATAATATTTTGCCTGACTACGGGGCAAAGGGGTATGTCCCCGGATTTTATCGCCGATTTTCTCTGCCATCATGATGGTGGTGGCATTCAAATTGCCGGTAATAATTTCCGGCATAATAGACGCATCAATGACACGCAGGTTTTCAACACCATGCACTCGTCCTTGACCATCAACAACCGCCATTTCATCAAATCCCATCTTACAACTACAGGATGGATGAAAAGCTGTTTCGGCACGTTCACGAATAAAGGCATCTAACTGCTCATCTGTCTGGATATCAGCTCCGGGGCTTATCTCCCGGCCACAATAAGGCGCAAGTGCGGGTTGTACCATGATTTCTCGTGTAATGCGAATAGCATCGCGGAATTCCTGCCAGTCCTGTTCTGTAGACATATAGTTGAACAAAATACTTGGATGTTGGCGTGGGTCACGTGACTTGATTTTCACACGTCCCCGGCTTGGAGAACGCATCGAACCAACGTGAGCCTGAAAGCCATGTTTATTGACTGCATTACTGCCATTGTAGTTAATGGCAACAGGTAAGAAGTGATACTGAATATTGGGCCAGGCAAATTTTTTACTAGTACGTATAAAACCGCCGGCTTCAAAATGATTGCTGGCACCAATACCAGTACCTTTAAATAACCATTCAGCCCCAATCATCGGTTGGTTATACCATTTCAAAGAAGGATAGAGAGAAACAGGTTCGAGGCACTCATATTGCAGGTACATTTCAAGATGATCCTGAAGATTTTGTCCTACACCAGGCAAAATATGTATCGCAGGAATACCCAATTCATGCAATACATCTTCAGGGCCAATGCCTGAACGCTGCAAAATCTGCGGGGAAGCGATGGCTCCGGCACAGAGCAAAACTTCTTTGCGTGCTTTGGCCTGTGTCAGTGTTGAACTATTGCTTTGGTAGAAATCAACACCAACGGCAGTTTTACCCTCAAATTTGATGGTGTCTGTTAATGCATGAGTAATAATAGTCAGGTTAGATCTCGATTTGGCTTGATCCAGATACCCGCGTGCAGTGCTGGAGCGACGCCCTCTGGGCGTGACAGTGCGATCCATTGGACCAAAACCTTCTTGCTGGTAGCCATTCAAGTCGTCAGTACTTGGATAGCCAGCCTGAATGCCGGCTTCTACCATCGCATGAAAAAGCGCATTATTGCCTGCTTTGGGGGTGGTAACGCTGACAGGGCCATCGCCACCATGATAATCATTCGGACCAATATCCCGTGATTCTGCTTTGCGGAAATAAGGCAGACAATCGAGATAAGTCCAGTCTTCCAGGCCAGGTTGTTTTGCCCAATTATCAAAGTCCATTGCATTACCACGGATATAGCACATGCCATTGATCAATGAAGATCCCCCTAACCCCTTACCCCGTCCACATTCCATGCGACGGTTATTCATGTAGGGTTCAGGATCGGTTTCATACGCCCAGTTATAACGGGTTCCCTGCAAGGGGTATGCCAGCGCTGCTGGCATTTGAGTACGAAAGTCGAATCGGTAATCTGGCCCACCTGCTTCTAGCAACAGGACAGTAACATTCGGATCTTCCGTCAAACGAGTTGCAAGCACATTACCCGCTGAACCAGCACCGATAATAATGTAGTCAAATACCATTGTTATCTCCTCTGTTTCAGTCGTGGGTTAAAATAGGGATTCGAAATTTCCTAGTTCAACCTGTATTGATTTAATTTGTGTATAGTGTTGTAGAGTAACCAGTCCATTTTCGCGCCCGACACCAGAATGTTTGTAGCCACCCACTGGCATAACTGCGGGTGATTCTCCCCATGTATTGATCCAACAAATCCCGGCTTCTAATTGGTGGATAACACGGTGAGCACGGGATAAATCTTTCGTCACTACTCCTGCGGCAAGGCCATAATCTGTGTTATTAGCACGAGCGATGACTTCATCTTCTGTTTCGTAGGTCAGAATACACATTACCGGGCCGAAAATTTCTTCCTGAGTAATCAGCATGTCATCGGTACAGTCGGTAAATACGGTTGGTGCAACAAATGCCCCTTTCGCCAGATCACCGTCCATTAAGCGTTTGCCGCCATATAGCAGACGGGCACCGGAATTTTTGCCGCTTTCTATGTAGCGCAAGACAGATTCCATATGTGGGAAGCTGACCAATGGTCCAAAATTGGTATTCGGATCAAGCGGTGAGCCAATGCGGATCCGTTTGATACGTTCAAGAATTTTATTTTCAAAATCAGAAGCCAGCGCTTTCGGGATAAAAACACGTGTGCCGTTGGTACAGACCTGACCTGAACTGAAATAATTTGCCATCATGGCAATATCAGCAGCCCGATCCAGATTGGCATCATCGAAAATGATCAACGGAGATTTACCACCTAGCTCCATTGTGACTTCTTTCAATGTTGAGCCGGATGCGTTAGCCATTACTTTCTTGCCGGTGACAATACCGCCGGTAAAAGATATTTTGGCGATTTTCGGATGGACAGCCAGATAGTGGCCCACTTCATATCCCATGCCTGTCAGGACATTAAATACTCCGTCAGGTAAACCTGCTTCAGTGTAAATTTCAGCGAGTTTCAGGGCGGTGAGGGAAGTTACTTCACTGGGTTTGAAGATCATGGCATTACCGGCTGCCAGCGCAGGGGCTGATTTCCACAATGCAATTTGGATTGGATAGTTCCATGCGCCAATACCCGCTACGATACCTAGTGGTTCACGGCGCGTGTAGATGAAAGAGGATTCACGCAATGGAATTTGCTGACCTTCAACCGCAGAGATCAGACCGGCATAATATTCCAGAACATCGGCACCGGTAAGGATATCAATTACCTGAGTCTCAGAGAGCGGTTTGCCGGTATCCAGTGTTTCCAGTTCAGATAATTCATCATTGCGCTCGCGGAGAATATCTGCTGCCTTAAGTAAGATCCGTGAACGCTCTACCGCAGCCATTGCTGCCCAGATTTTCTGTCCTTTTTGAGCACTTTCCACAGCCAACTCAACATCTTGTTCAGTTGCAGACTGTAATTGAGCAATGACTTCACCATTGGCTGGATTGATTGCATCAAAAGTGTTTCTGTCAGGGTTGGTGCTATCAACATAAGCACCGTGGATATAAAGCTTCTGTAAACCAAAACGGGTCATAGAGTCTCCTTAGGTCAGAACTCAGGGTACACCAGTTATCTGAGTTTCTGCTCGATATAATCGATGGTGATAGTGAAGGCACTTTCTATATCAAAAGGTTTGCTGCTTAAGGCACGTCTCAGCCAAATACCGTCAATCAGAGCTGCCAGCCCTTGTGCTGCCAGTTGCGCTTCTCTTTTGGGCAGAACCCTTCTGAATTCAACACAGATATTGGAATACAAGCGACGTTCATTCACTTGTTGTAATCGGTATAAATTGGGTTGGTGCATGCTGCTGGCCCAAAAAGCCAGCCAGGTTTTCATGGCTGCACTATTGATTTGGCTGGCGTCAAAATTTCCTTCAACGATGACTGTTAGCCTTTGAGCTGGGGTGGCATTGTCGAGTAGCCGTAACCGTCGTGCTACAGCCATTTTGAGTTGATGCAATAGATGCCGCATAGCCGCTTCAAGTAATCTGTTCTTATCCTTGAAATAGTGACTGATAATACCGTTAGAAACCCCAGCTTTTCTGGCTATCAGCGCAATACTTGCTTCCTGCATTCCAACTTCATTGATGACCGCTAATGTTGCATCAATGAGTTGTTGTTTTCTTATTGACTGTATTCCAATTTTGGGCATGACCTTACACTCAGAAAATCAATGATTCGGCCGCTATTAAACTTTTTTTTAATTGAATGTTCAATCAAAATTAAATATGTTTTATTACAATATTTTCACAACCAGGGGTTGGGGTTATTGAGAGTGATTTGAATTTATACTTATTATTCATGTTGTTATTGGCGTTATTCTTTTTTGTTTTTTCTTTTCATTAAATTCAGGAACTGCCTATGAATACACAAGACAGTCCAAAAAATAGTCAGAAGGATACACTGAACTCTGTCGTTTTTTTTATCTCAGCAGTATTAATTATTGTCTTTTCTCTTTTCACGTTTTTCTTTACGGATGCAACGAGTATCTGGATAAAAAGTACGCTGAATTGGGTATCTAAAACATTTGGCTGGTACTATCTGCTGGCTGCAACGCTTTATATTGTCTTTGTCATATTTGTTGCCGCTTCCCGTTTTGGTTCTATCAAGCTAGGGCCGGAACAATCGAAACCCGAATTCAGTTTGCTCAGTTGGGCGGCAATGCTGTTTGCTGCCGGGATAGGTATTGATTTGATGTTTTTCTCAGTAGTTGAACCGGTTACACAATATATGCGTCCACCTACGGGGGAAGGGGAAACGATTGAAGCAGCTCGTCAGGCGATGGTGTGGACATTGTTCCACTATGGCCTGACGGGCTGGTCTATGTATGCTCTGATGGGGATTGCATTGGGATATTTTAGTTATCGTTACAACTTGCCATTAACTATCCGTTCAGCGCTCTATCCTATTTTTGGAAATCGTATCAAAGGGCCTATCGGTCATACCGTGGATATTGCTGCGGTAATAGGGACGATTTTCGGTATCGCAACTACATTGGGCATCGGTGTAGTACAGCTAAATTACGGTTTAAAAGTGCTTTTCGGGCTGCCACAGGGTTTGGGTGTTCAGGGAGGATTAATACTGCTTTCGGTGATCGTGGCAACGGTATCTGTCACCTCTGGTGTGAACAAAGGTATTCGATTTTTATCCGAAATGAATGTGTTACTGGCATTGGGGCTGATTCTATTTATCTTATTTGTGGGGGATACAGAATTTTTGTTTAATGGACTGGTGCAGAATGTTGGTGATTACATCAGCCGTTTTATGAGCATGACACTCAATAGTTTTGCATTTGAACGCCCGACCGAATGGATGAATAACTGGACACTGTTTTTCTGGGCATGGTGGGTTGCCTGGTCACCGTTTGTTGGATTATTCCTTGCACGTATTTCCCGTGGTCGAACAATTCGCCAGTTTGTAACGGGAACTCTGGTTATTCCATTTGTTTTTACACTGCTTTGGTTATCCATTTTTGGTAACAGTGCGTTATATGAAATTCTTCACGGCAATCAGCAATTAGCTGAAACAGTATTGAATCATCCAGAGCGAGGTTTTTATGACCTGCTGGCCCTTTATCCGGCTTTCACTTTTAGTGCTTCTGTTGCCACGATCACCGGGCTGTTATTTTATGTTACATCGGCTGATTCGGGAGCATTAGTTTTAGGTAATTTCACATCTAACCTCAGTGATATTAATAATGATGCACCAAACTGGCTGCGAATATTCTGGTCTGTGGCGATTGGTGTGCTGACATTGGGCATATTGATGACAGATGGTATCTCTGCTTTACAAAACACCACGGTAATTATGGGCTTACCATTTAGCTTTGTGATCTTTTTTATTATGGCGGGGTTGTATAAATCGTTGCGGGTGGAAGATTTTCGTAAGGCCAGTGCATTGCAGAATACATCTCCAACATTGGTGCACGACAATGGTTCTTTGAACTGGAAGCAGCGTCTGAGCCGTATGATGCATTTTCCGGGAACAAAAAGTACCCAACGTATGTTAGATATGGTGTGTCGTCCTGCGATGCAGGAAGTTGCAAAAGAGTTGGAATTACGCGGTGCGAAAGTGCAGTTTAGTACTCTGCCTTCGGAGGAGGACAAGCGTCTTAGCCCGCTTGAACTGATTGTTGATTTGGGGGAAGAACAGAATTTTATTTACCAAATCTGGCCGCAGCGTTATTCCGTACCCGGATTTACCTATCGTGCGAGGCTGGGTAAGTCTTATTACTTCCGATTGGAAACCTTTCTGATGGAAGGCACACAGGGTAATGATTTAATGGGCTATACAAAAGAACAGATAATCAGCGACATTCTTGATCACTATGAAAAACATCTGAATTTTATTCATTTGAACCGTGAAGCGCCGGGACAGACTTTGATTTTCCCAAGTGGAGGATAAACCAGAGTTGGCCTGCCATAATATAGCAGGCCATACCCGTTCCATTGGATATATTCGATCACACATTCAACGCGTTGTTCTTTAGGTATAAAAGCGTATCATTGCACATACTTTCGGAAGACGAAGTCAGAAAACCCACAAGAAGCTTTTGAAAAAACTTGGTTGCCAATGTGGATTGAGCAAATAATGAATAATAAACGTCAGCAGCCCCTAACAGTAAGTGTAATTCTTATCATATTATTTATGTCATAGTTTTTAAGCGACATATCAGCAGTCAAATAACATGCATAATAAGAATAAATATCATTTTATTAACGATGATGAATTAAATATGGCATTAATATCACATCTCGCTATTAATGTTTAAAAGTCTGATTAACTTACTTAATTAAATAAAATTTAACTCACCAAAATAATAACAATAAAAAATCATATAATTTTATTCTTGGTTTTTGTTATCTAAATATTAAGGCTATATCAAAATAGGGAATGTTTTATTGATTTTAGTTATAATGATTTATTTATCTCTTTGGTATTAATTAACTTTGTTTTAATTCTTGTGATTTAAGTATTGGTATAAAGACATCTGGTTAATACAATAATAACTCTATTATTAATATAAAAAAGAGGGTAAAAATGAGCTTAAAAATAGAAAAAAAGAATTCAAGTCTACCTCAAGAAAATATAAATGATATATGGATTGACTGGTTGGACTCGAAAGAGTTGCAGAATCTGACAAGGCACCCTGTACTCCAGGCGTTTAGTCATGGCACTGCCAGTGAAGAAATGCTGAAAACGTTTTTAATTCAACACTATTACTATTCCCGCTATTTTACACGTTATCTGATCGCACTGATAAGTAAATTACCTTTATTGGAAGATATACAAGATCTTCTTGAGAATTTATTGGAAGAAATGGGATTAGAGGATAATAAAAAAATCACCCATGCAGAACTTTTTCACAGGACATTAGCAACTGTCGGAGCTGATATAAATAGCCAAAAACCTTTTGAAAACACAACTGCTATGGTTGATTCTATGCTTACTTATTGTCTTGCTGACGATCCTTTAGAAGGTTTATCAGCAATGTGCCTTGGTGCTGAAGCTATTGTTCCCTTAATTTATAAGCCCGTATTAGATTTTTTACTCACATTAAACTACGATAATGATGCAACAGAATTCTTCAGTCTTCATATTGAAGAAGATGAAACTCATGCAATTAAAATGCTCAGCATAATGACTAGGTTAATTGGCCAAGATGAATCATTACGTCTCAAAGCCATTCATATTGGCAGTCAAATGGTAAAAAATCGTATCAAAATTCTAGATGATATCTGGAATAGCATTAATAAGAAAGGAGAAAATATTAATTTAAACAATCAAGAAAAGCACACTTCATTTAATTCTTATGATTTTTGGCGGGTCAATAATAAGTTGCTCTCTTATATTCCAGAATCAGGAAAATTAATTCATAAAAATGTCACAAATAGTAATAGTTATAGTGAGGAAAAATTTTCAAAAGAAAGAAAACATAAAGTAAATATAGTTAATTTGCCAGCTAAAACAATCAGTATGACATTAGGTCACCTTGACCCTAATCAATCTACTAATTTACATAGACATAATTATAAGACCATTATTTATATCATAGAAGGAAAAGGAATGTCTAAGATTGGAGATAATAATATTGAATGGTCAGCAGGAGATGCCATTTATATTCCACCCTGGGCTGAACATAAACATATAAATATATATGAAGAAAAATGTCTGTATATTGCTTGTGAGAATGCACCACTATTACAAAACATAGGCAATATTGCATTACGGGAAGAATTAGAATAACTCATAGAAAGGTAATTATTATGTCTTTAGAAAAGATTTTGAAAGATAACGTCTTTGACAGGGGAATAATTGACAATAAAACAAAATCAATAAATTTAGCAAAACGATTTGTTTTAGAAAATGAGTTTCTTGATAAGCCATGTTTTATCGGACCTGATGGCTCAATAAGCTACTCTAAACTTGCATTCTTTGTCAAAAAAAGTGCCTCAGCTCTACAATTAAAAAAGATAGAAAAGAATACAGTAGTTATTTTATGCCTTAACGATAGTCGAGAATTAGTCATTTTATTCTTCTCTTGTTTAGCAATTGGTCTATTACCTGTCATTATTAATCCAAAATCACCCATACATAATTTTTATTACATTCTCAATGAATTTAATAACTCACTTGTTTTCATTGATGAAGATAATAAAATGCCGATTAAACCGAAAGAAAAAATAAATCTAATCCGTATCAAAAGAACAGATGATCTTTCGGCGTTTTCTGATTGGATGCCTAAAGACTCCGATAGTACATGGAATAATTTTTTGGAAAAAACTGAGTTTGAACCAGCTTTCATACAATATACTTCTGGCTCAACAGGAAAACCTAAAGGGGTTATTCACAGTGCCTCATCAATCCTGGCCTCTTGTGAAAATTTTTCCAGAAATCAGTTAAAGATAACCCAAAATGACATTATCTATTCAACATCAAAAACATTTTTTGGTTATGGTATGGGGAATACCCTATTTTTTCCCTTATATTCTGGTGCTACTGCAATCATAGATAGTGATTGGCCTTCAATGATAAGAGTGGCAGATAACATCAAACAGTTTAAACCAACGGTTCTTTTTTCTGGCCCAGTTATATTTCGTTTGTTACTCGAAGATGATGAATTCAAAAAAAACACTCATCTCCGTTTGATTATTTCTTCAGGCTCTATGTTATCTTTTTCTTTAAAAAAAGCCTGGTTAGATAAATTTAATATTGTAATACATGATGCATTTGGATCAACTGAAACATGCCATGCTTTTGCAACAACTTATGGTTATCCCCCTCGTTCAGGGAGTATTGGAAAACTTATTACAGGGTATTCTGGAACAATTGCAGATCAAAATGGAAAAATCATGCCAGTTGGGGAAACGGGTGTTCTTATGCTGAGTTCTAAATCCCTTTCCTCTGGGTATTGGAATGATTTTCAAAATACGAGAGCCAAATTTTCTGGAGGCTGGTATCGCACAGGAGACTTGTTTTCTCAGGATGAAGAAGGGTATCTTTATTATCATGGTAGAGACGATGATAAATTTAAGGTATTTGGTCGCTGGCTTGTGCCCGTTGAAATAGAGAAGCTTGTGAACATTGCGTTTCCAGAAGCAGGAGATGTGTTTATCGTTCCTTGGTTAGATAATACCTGCGAATACAGACCCGTTTTATGTTTGAGCGTTTCTTTCGATGAATTTGAAATAGTCAGTAAAAAAATAGCTAACTACATAATCCAACAAGTAGAAAGTTATAAGCATCCCTATGCTTATTTAAATATCAAGCACTTTCCACTTAATAGTAATGGTAAAATTGATAGAAAATTACTTGTAAATATAGCTCAACAAGAAATTAACAATACTAAAATCTCTTATTTTCAAGGGAAAATAAATTATGATAACACTTAGTGAATTTCTTGAATATAGCAAAGAGGAGTATAATTTAATACCTATATAGAAGAGCATAACTTAACTGGGTTGATTATTTCATTCGGCCCTTGTACTGTGAAAGAAGCAGGAATGTTAATATATGTAACTCAATATTTTACCGGAAAAATTCCCATTCTAGGCATTTGCCTTGGACACCAGAAAATAACTCATGCATTTAGTGGAAATACTATTAGAGAATATAAAGTATATCATGATCAAAGCTTACAAATAATCTATAATGATACAGTTTTAATATACCTTATTACATCTTGAGTCCATTCTCTCTGATTTCGGTATGGATATACTTAAAAATTTATCTCAATTGCTGAAAAATGGAAAAATACAAATGCTAAGAAGAATTCCAGAAATAATGAAATCATGAAAAAATTTAAGAATGAAATATAATTTTTAATGCCTGCCACTCCTAAAATTACCTTGAAAATAAACAGGTAACTTTAGGAGATAATGTTCAAGGAGATATCTGCCAATGATTCCAATAGAAGATATAAAAAATATTATCAGTGAAAAAAACATCGGGGCTGGTAATTTCATATATCACTTAAATAATTATTTTCTGAAAACAGGAAAAAGTGGAATAAAGATAACGTGTGATGTACCAACATACTATAATACAAAAGAAATGTCACAATTTGAAATTAATGATCTTGTTAATATATCAAATCAATTATCAGGGGCCTATATTGCATTAGGTGTCCAAAAACGTGAGCCTGTCGCATTATATCTTGATGATACTATAGATTATTTAATTAACTTTATTGCATTGAACAACATAGGTGCATTTCCCATTTTTGTAAATGGGGAACTCAGTAGTAATATTGCATTTCAGTTTATGAGTAATAGTGGAGCGAGATTTATTGTTTCAGATGAACAACGAATTAGTGAGCTAAATAATAAATCTACTGATTTTAAATTTATTACTCTTAAAATTCTTAATACACTTAAGAAACCTATTACAGACTATTATCAACACCATCAAAAAGATATTATCTTACTGGGACATACCTCTGGTACAACTGGTTTTCCTAAACCGGTCATCTTTACCCACGAATCGATGTTTTATGGCGTCTTGCAAGAAGTCGGTAAGCAACGAGGAAAACAAATATTATCCACATTTCCTCACTCTCACGGTGCCTCAATGACACTGATAATGCTGACGTTGATGCGAGGTGCGGTAATACATATTCAATCAAGGAAAACGGCTGTTCATATTTTAGATACCATTGAAAAAATCAAACCTGATACCGTTGCTGCTTTTCCCAAAATATTTGTTGATATATGCAGAGAGAATCTCGATAGCTGGGATCTCAGTTCTATTTCCCATTGGATTTCGACAGGTGATGCCAACCACGAATCACATATACGGAAACTGATTTCTTATGGTCACCATTTCGTTGATGGCAAAAAAATACAGGGATCTTTTTTCATCGACAATCTTGGTTCATCAGAATTCGCATTTGCCATGTTCAGAAATATTCATCAACCGACAACAGAAAGATACGATCGTTGTATTGGAAAGTCCTTTTCTTGGGTTGATGCTGTCATATTAGATAAAGATGGAAATAGGCTTCCTGACAATAAAATCGGTATGCTGGGTGTGATTTCAAAATCAGTAACAGCAGGATATTGGAATATTAACCCGGTGTGCAAATG
>NZ_JBFPEZ010000048.1:0-64492 GCF_040838225.1 Xenorhabdus sp. SGI246 | reverse complement strand
CCACACAGATTGTCTGATTAATTTGTTAAAGAGCGTGGCAACCGGGAAGTCACTTCCGGGTTGCGAGGCTGCGTATCTTACGCTTTCCTCTCAGCGTGTCAAGCCCTTATTTTCGCGGCTTTTCACTCCTGTCATCCCGACTGTTTTGTGTGTTTGTCGTGACAACGGATGCGCATTATAGGGAGCATTCGAATTTACGCAAGCGTTTTTTATAATTTCTTTTCCAACCGAATAACATTTAAGCAAAAGAGTCATTTTTGCCTATTTTTTATCACATTTGGTAGTTCTGCAAGGCTATTAATGACCAAATCGGCGGCCTGTTCTGCTTCTTGTGTTACAGGTTTCCCTGTACGTACAAGCACTTTAATTCCGACACTAGCGGCATTTGCTGCTTGCATATCTTCTATTTTGTCTCCCACCATATAAGAAGCCGCCATATTAATATGCAGTGCTTTTTGTGCATCAAGTAACATACCTGATTGTGGTTTACGACAATCACAGTTCTTTTTATAGTGTTCATCACTTGCTTCTGGATGATGTGGACAATAGTAGATACCATCAAGATCAATGCCCCGGTCCGCAAGTGACCAATCCATCCATTCTGTTAATTGTAAGAACTGATCCTCTGTGAACATTTCCCGGGCAATTCCCGATTGATTTGTGACTAATACCAATGCATAGCCCATTTTTTTCAATTCCAACATGGCTTCAATCACGCCATCAATAAATTGAAAATTATCTATTTCATGGACATACCCATGATCAATGTTGATCGTGCCGTCACGATCTAAAAATACGGCGGGAATACCTTGATTCACCTGATTGCTCCAAGAATGTACTGAACAGACAGTATCGCATGATTTGTTAGTGAATGAGAATGCAGCATTTAATTTATTCCTAGTTGACTTAGACGTCTAGACGCCTTAACATCCACTTTAATTCATGACTTGTTGCAAATGCTTTCAAGTTACTCACTTTTATATCTCTAAGAAAAACATAAAAATGATAAAACTGACTCAGATAAATAAAGTATTTCAACAAGGAACGCGCAGTATAAAAGCACTTTCTGATATCAATCTGCATGTCCCGCAAGGGCAAATTTATGGTGTAATTGGTTCCTCTGGAGCCGGAAAGAGCACTTTAATTCGCTGTGTGAATATGCTTGAGCGCCCTACTTCCGGTCAGGTACTCGTTGATGGGCAGGATTTAACTTCTCTTTCAGAGCGTGAACTGACTCGTGCCCGTCGTCATATTGGAATGATTTTTCAGCATTTTAATCTGCTGTCATCCAGAACAGTATTTGACAATGTGGCACTACCTTTAGAATTGAACAACACCCCAAAAGCAGAAATAAAAACGAAAGTTGATGAATTACTGGAATTAGTCGGTCTTTCTGAGAAACGTGATGCCTATCCTGCCAACTTATCTGGTGGTCAGAAGCAACGTGTCGCTATCGCTCGTGCTCTGGCAAACTCACCAAAAGTCCTTTTATGTGATGAGGCTACCAGTGC
The DNA here is from genome assembly GCF_040838225.1 of Xenorhabdus sp. SGI246. Classification (NCBI taxonomy): domain Bacteria; kingdom Pseudomonadati; phylum Pseudomonadota; class Gammaproteobacteria; order Enterobacterales; family Morganellaceae; genus Xenorhabdus; species Xenorhabdus sp. SGI246. The sequence continues at coordinate 62,981 of NZ_JBFPEZ010000048.1, read as the reverse complement.
GCTGGATCCAGCAACAACGCGCTCTATTCTGGAGTTATTGAAAGATATTAATCGTCGTTTAGGGTTAACCATTTTGTTGATTACCCATGAAATGGATGTCGTTAAACGCATTTGCGACCAAGTTGCCGTAATTAGCGGTGGGCAGTTGATCGAACAGGATGTGGTTAGCGAAATATTTTCTCATCCTAAGACACCTGTTGCTCAAGAGTTTATCAAGTCCACACTACATTTGGATATTCCTGAGGACTATCAGCAAAGATTACAATCTGAATCAACTCCGGATAGCTGCCCATTATTGAAACTAGAATTTACAGGTAAATCCGTTGATGCTCCACTAATCTCCATGGCAGTACGTCGTTTTAATATTGATATCAGCATATTGAGTTCTCAAATGGATTATGCCGGTGGTGTTAAATTTGGCGTTATGCTGGCTGAATTAGACGGTGAAAATAGCAGTATTGAATCAACAATTACGTTCTTAAAAGAGCATCATGTGAAAGTAGAGGTTCTCGGTTATGTCTGAAGGAATGATTTTATTATTGGCTAAAGGAGTCTGGGAAACTCTGGTGATGACTTTTGTTTCCGGTTTTTTTGGTTTTGTGATTGGCTTACCTGCCGGTGTGCTTTTATATGTTACTCGTCCTGGGCAGATCATAGAAAATGGTACTTTGTACCGCACGCTTTCTGCACTGGTAAACATAACGCGTTCGGTTCCATTTATTATTTTGTTAGTGTGGATGATCCCTTTTACTCGGCTGATTGTAGGAACTTCAATCGGGTTACAGGCAGCGATTGTTCCTTTAACTGTTGGTGCAGCACCTTTTATTGCTCGTATGGTAGAAAATGCATTATTAGAAATTCCATCCGGGTTAATCGAAGCAGCACGAGCAATGGGTGCAACGCCATTCCAAATTGTCAAAAAGATTCTGTTACCAGAAGCATTACCCGGTTTGATCAATGCAGCCACAATTACCTTAATTACATTAGTTGGGTACTCTGCTATGGGTGGCGCTGTTGGTGCTGGAGGATTGGGTCAGATTGGTTATCAATATGGTTATATTGGCTACAATGCAACCGTGATGAACATCGTATTAGCATTATTAGTTGTTTTAGTATTCTTAATCCAATTAGGTGGCGACCGTTTAGTTAAAGCCGTAAATCGTAAATAATTCAACAAGTGTGTTGGTTAACAGCACCTATACCCGATAGTTTTCAGATAGCAGTAAACAAAACTGCAACTTAAAATCTAAAAGGTATATTACCGGGCTTACATCCAAAAGCCTCATTATAGTAGTACGCAATAACTTGATAAGACAGGTTATAAATCAGTATTCGATAGGGGTAAAAAATATGTCAGTGAAATTGAAATCCATTGCTGTAATCGGGACATTATTGGGAACACTCGCACTTGCAGGCTGCGGTCAAGAACAGAGGGACCCAAACCACATTAAAGTGGGTGTCATTGCAGGGCCTGAATTACAAGTTGCTGAAGTTGCGAAACAAGTAGCAAAAGAGAAATATGGCCTTGATGTTGAACTGACAACATTCAATGACTATGTTCTGCCGAATGAATCACTGAGCAAAGGGGACATTGACGTCAATGTTTTCCAGCACAAGCCTTACTTAGACCAGCAAACAAAAGAGCGTAACTATAAACTGGCCATTGTTGGTAATTCTTTTATCTATCCAATGGCTGCTTATTCTAAGAAGATCAAATCACTGGACGAACTACAGGATGGTTCTCAGATTGCTATACCAAACGATCCAACCAACCAGGGGCGTGCTCTACTGTTATTACAAAAACAAGGTCTAATCAAATTGAAAGATGGTGTCGGCCTGCTGCCAACAGTTCTAGATATTACCAGCAATCCTAAGCAGTTGGATATTGTTCAACTGGAAGCACCGCAATTACCACGTTCACTGGATGACCAAAAGATCGCTTTGGCGCTTATCAATAATACCTACGCAGGACAAATTGGTTTAACACCAGAGCAAGATGGGATCTTTGTTGAAGATAAAAATTCACCTTACGTCAATATCATCGTCAGTCGTGAAGATAATAAAGATGCTGAAAATGTTCAAAAATTTGTGAAAGCTTATCAATCACCTGAAGTCGATCAGGAAGCTCAAAAAGTTTTCAAGGGTGGCGCAATAAAAGGTTGGTAACCTTTCATATTTAAGCAATCAAGATTAAAATTCTGGGGCGGATATTTTTATCCGCCCATTTTTATTGGAATTGGAGAAAGAAGGGCTTTTTATCATCGTTTCGCCAATATTCAATCATCCCACATACTGATTCAATCAGAATAAGGATTCATCTCAATGCGTATGTTACCTGTCTGTTTCTTGGTGCTTTTTATGGTTGGGTGTACTTCCCTGCCAACCCGGTTTGATAAAACTGAGAGGCCGGATTCAGAGACGGAAAACTATTCAATCAGAAAAAACCAAAGTGCAACTAATATTCGGTTATATACAAAACCAGACGAACTATTAGGCTCGCCATTTAAAGATCTTGGTATCGTTGCAGGGGAATCTTGCCGAAATACACTACAAGATCCTCCAGCAAGTATTGCTGTTGCACGACAGAAAATGCTGGCAAAAGCCTCTGGCCTGAATGCCAATGCCGTTCTACTGCATCAATGTGCAATCCTGCCTGGTCAGGGGTGCTATCAAATTGCTATCTGTGAAGGCTCCGCGCTGAGAACCACTAATTAGACATTATCATATTCTTTATTAATAAAAGTATCCGGTACTATTAAAAAAGGCTTATGGCAGATTTTCATTTTACCCAAATAGGAACGATTCACTCTCCTTACAAAGAGAAGTTTGCCATTCCCCGTCAGCCGGGTTTGGTGGAAGATGGCACAGGTCAACTCGAATTGTTCGCCCCTTATAATCAGGCAGATGCTGTGCGTGGTTTGGAACAATTCAGCTATCTTTGGATTGTTTTCATTTTTCACCAAACGATGAACGACGGCTGGAACCCATTGGTTCGTCCTCCCCGCTTAGGTGGCAATGCTAAAATGGGCGTATTTGCTACCCGCTCAACCTTCCGCCCCAATCCGATCGGTATGTCTTTAGTTGAGTTGAAAGGCATTGACTGTCAAAACAATCGCCTACTACTGCAACTGGGTAGCCTGGATTTAGTGGATGGAACTCCCGTACTCGATATCAAACCCTATCTACCCTTTGCTGAATCACGCCCTGAAGCCAAAGCAGGATTTGCTCAGGATGCACCAAATGCAGATATGGATGTTTGTTTTTCGCCAACCGCAGAACATCAACTTTTATGCCACCAGGCAAGTTATCCTCATTTACGACGTTTTATCCGCCAAGTTTTGGCTCAAGACCCGCGTCCTGCCTACCGTAAGAAAGAGCAGGAAAAGCGAGTCTATGCAGCTCATATACTGGATTTCAACATACGCTGGCTGGTTAGCGGCACCATAACGGAAGTGGTTTCTATCGAACCGCGCTAAAACTCCTTTTGACATCGCAAACTCACTGGTAGACTAGCGGCTTATTTTATTTTCTGGGCTGGGTGGCCCTATCTTATTTCGCCATCCAGAAGCAACTTGCTATCCAATGGAAACTTACTATGCGTACTAGCCAATATCTGCTCTCTACTTTAAAAGAGACGCCTGCTGATGCAGAAGTAGTCAGTCATAAGCTGATGCTTCGTGCCGGAATGATCCGTAAACTCGCTTCTGGTCTTTACAACTGGATGCCGACCGGTGTCCGCGTGTTGAGAAAAGTTGAAAACATTGTTCGTGAAGAGATGAATAATGCTGGAGCAGTTGAAGTTTCCATGCCGGTAGTTCAGCCAGCAGATTTATGGCAGGAAAGTGGCCGTTGGGTACAATATGGCCCAGAATTACTGCGCTTGGAAGATCGCGGCGCCCGTCCTTTTGTTCTGGGACCAACCCATGAAGAAGTCATTACTGATCTGATCCGGAACGAAGTGACTTCCTATAAGCAACTTCCATTGAATCTGTTCCAGATCCAAACCAAATTCCGTGATGAAGTTCGTCCGCGCTTTGGTGTAATGCGTTCACGGGAATTCATCATGAAAGATGCTTACTCTTTCCACACCAGTCAAGAGTCTCTGCAAGAGACTTATGACAAAATGTACGACGCCTATAGCAAGATCTTTACCCGCATCGGTCTGGATTTCCGCGCAGTTCAGGCAGACACGGGCTCTATCGGTGGTAATGCTTCCCATGAGTTTCAGGTTTTGGCCGCCAGTGGTGAAGATGATATTGTTTTCTCTACAGAATCTAACTATGCAGCGAATATCGAACTGGCCGAAGCGGTCATGCCTTCTCAGGAGCGTTCAGCGCCAACAGAAGATATGCGTCTGGTGGATACACCAAATGCAAAAACCATTGCCGAGTTAGTAGAACAATTCAATCTGCCGATTGAGAAGACGGTCAAAACACTGCTCGTCCATGCCACAGAAGAAAGCGGACATAAACTGGTGGCATTACTGGTTCGTGGTGATCATGAATTAAATGAAATCAAGGCAGAAAAACTGCCATTGGTGGCCAGCCCACTAGAGTTCGCTACCGAAGAAGAAATTCGTGCTATCGTCAAAGCTGGCCCTGGCTCTTTAGGTCCGGTGAATCTGCCTATACCTGTTATCATTGACCGCAGTGTATCCGTTATGAGCGACTTCGGTGCAGGTGCCAACATTGATGATAAACACTATTTTGGCATTAACTGGGAGCGTGACCTGCCTCTGCCAGAAATCGCAGATATTCGTAATGTGGTTGACGGTGATATCAGCCCCGATGGTCAAGGTACATTACAAATCAAACGTGGTATTGAAGTTGGTCATATCTTCCAACTCGGCACAAAATACTCAGATGCCCTGAAAGCAACCGTACAGAACGAAGATGGTCATAACCAAGTTGTTACAATGGGATGTTACGGTATTGGCGTGACCCGTATTGTCGCGGCTGCCATTGAGCAGAATCACGATGATCGCGGTATTATTTGGCCAGATGCAATTGCGCCATTCCAGGTAGCAATTTTGCCAATGAACATGCACAAATCCTATCGTGTCAAAGAGGTTGCGGAAAAACTGTATGCTGACTTACGTGCCAGCGGTATTGATGTGATTTTCGATGACCGCAAAGAGCGGCCAGGTGTGATGTTTGCAGATATGGAACTGATTGGTGTGCCACATACTCTGGTTATCGGTGATCGCAATCTCGATAATGACGAAATCGAATATAAATACCGCCGCAATGGTGACAAACAGATGCTGAAACTGGAAAATGTGGTTGAATACCTGAAAAGTAACATTAAACCATCTTAATTCTGATTAAGCATCCAGCCTGCCTTCAGGCAGAATCAGTAATAAAAAACCTGCGTAATCAATGCGCAGGTTTTTTATATGTGACAGAAGAGATCACTTCTTACTTTTTAGTCTGGCAAGAAGAGGATTTATCAAAACGGATTTTACCTGTCTGAATTAATGCATTATCAAATAACCCATCTTCCATTGAAGGACGAAGCGTATAATATCCTTCCACTTCCACATAAACAGGCTTTTCACCTTCCACGCCCGTTGCGCTGTAACCTCGTTCCAGCTCGATATTTTCCGATGCATCATAGAATTTTCCGCTGTGGCATTCGATAAAAGTAGCACTGTCAGCAAAATAGCGATACTCACCTGCCAGTTTCTTCGGAGTCACTTTTGCCAGCTTATAATTTAATTCTGACTGGATCGGCTCGCCTTTAATATCCAGCATAACCAGATCCTCTCCTGTCATCTGGTAATAGGCTTTTTCACCTTCATTACTGGTTAAATTTATTTTTTTACCATTGACAACCCAATGCCCTATTTCAAAAAAGGGTTTTTCTTGTCCGGATTCCAAATAAGTTTGTCCCAGAATATATGTGCCGCCATTTGAAAGCTGTAAGGTAGTCTCAATACCGGCACAATCGGCGCAAGGTATCACACCGTTAAACACTTTCTCATTGATTCGAAACTGATTCTGAGGTGTCGAATCATTCTGATGAGTAGGATTATGCTGACACCCAACCACTGTTAGCACTCCTGATGCTACAAGAGCAAGTAATATGTTTTTATTCATCGCCATTTCCATTCAATAAACCTAGCAGATACACCATCTTTATAACATCAGTCTTGTATAAGATATGAAGTTTTCTTAATCAGGTTGACATTACTTTACCGTATCTCAAAATTCACAGTGAAAAGCCAAGTAATAATGGCGTAATTTTGTTGCGTAATGGTAGAGTAAGGATTTAACCTACTGACTTTTTCAAAGTAACTCAACAGACTTATCCAGTCATCAAGGAAAAGTTACTATGCTATAGTCGAAGGTAGCATTTTTGCATTTGAGTTTGGTCAATCACGGGCGGCACGATAACCGCCACTAACATAGTGGTGAGCAAATATGTCTATAGATACTGAATATCAACCAATTAACTGTGATGATTACGATAGCCTTGAGCTAGCTTGCCAAAACCAGCTTCACTTACACATCCAGCTACGGGGTGGTGAAATATTTGAGGGAAAAGCTAATAAATTGATTTTGAGAAAAAAAGTCGAATATATTCTCGTAGAATCAAATGAAGAAACCCGTGAATTAAGATTAGATCACATTATCAGTTTCAGTAATCCAGAAATTGGAACAATTGTTATTGAACATTCTTCATTATAAGTAGCATGTAGAACACGTTTACTACACAACAAAGGCTGACTACATAACAAAAAGTCCTCGCACTAAGTGAGGACTTTTATCGTTGAAAAAGTAAATTTCCCATGTAAATCAGACATAAAAAAACATTCTTCTTACCATTTTTCATGATACTCGCAAACGTCAACATAACCTAATTATAAAACGAATCATTCAATAGCATCCCAGGCACCTTTTCCGCTATTTCCAGATACAACTGTTGATGATCCATCGCCAATAAAAAAACCTAATAATGAATTATTATCATCAAAAAATAATATGCCTGCAGTTGCAATAAATGTGTTGGCCCAATAATTAGTGGTATATCTCAAAAGCTTTTCATAATCAATGGCGTAACATGTCCCCCAATATTTCCCCCACCCAAGTGTACCTAACGCATCTCCCTTTCCGTTGAATGTCCGATCAGTGCTACTTAAATAGACAGTAATGTATGTTTTAAGTATAAAGCTAGAAATACTAAAAGTTGCATCATAAAAATGACTTAATTTAATCAGAGCAAACGCGTGACATATTTCATCAATCTTATTTTGATCCAGTTTATCTTTCATTGCTGTAGAAAATGACTGTAAAATTTGAATCTTAGTTTCACGCTTATTATTTTCAGTACTCATAACAATAACCTTAATCAAAATGAAACACCAAATAAATCACAAAATTATTTTCATGACAGAGTTATATTTAAATATTTTTCTCAAAAATCTGTGACACCAGATTATTATCCGATGTTTTTCATTATTCACTCATTTGAGAGTAAATTGGGTTAAATTTATAGTGATATTTATTTTTATAATAAATAACTCCACAAGATAAAACTTATTTGAATTTATAATCGGCTATACCTCTTAAAAATCATCCTATATTTTAAAATTTAGTACACATTCTTATAATTTCAATAATAAATTATTATATCTTGCGTTTTTTAATTTATCGCGTTAACACCTTAAAATTAATTCATTAAATAACAAGAAATTACATTATCCCTAATGTAATCTCCTAAAACCGCAATTCAGACTCCTACCATGAGTAACTAAGTATGAGGTAAGATAGTATGAGGTAACATTTTCTGCCACTGAACTGAAAAACCTATCTCTTCAGCCAAAGGTTGCCCCTCTTTCGTCACAAAAACCCCCAATGCTGCAATGAGCTTATCATCATAGTAGAGCAATGGCGTTCTTTCCCTGAGCCAGGGTGCCACACCGAGCTCCTGCCATAACTTTTTGCTATGGCGGGAATGCTGCCGCCCCACGATATTGATATTTCCCTGAACCCCAAAGCGGATTGCAACCCGCTCATTATTCTTAGGTGCTCTGATGTTAACCGTATCTCCTTTATTCTCCCCACTTTCGGAAAGGAAAAGTGTTCCCAGACCATCTGGTAATGGCAATTCCTGTTCTGTATTCCATTCGATAACCATACCAGCAAGTGATTGATATTGAGAAACCAGCCATAACTGTTGTCGATAACGACGGATATCAAACTGCCCTAACCTGAAACAAGGTTCTGCATCCTGTCGGGAAAGTGCCACTTCTGACCAGATCCGTTGAAGCTGTTCACGAGCGGGCATTTTCACGCCATGCCGATTGAGCCACCGACGTAGTAATGCGTTACGTTTAGCCACAGAATATGTTTCCAAAGGGGGAATGACTATCGCTCCCTCTGGAGTTATCAGCGAATTCAATAAATCATCAAGCAATTCATCCAGCAATTGTTCTTGCTCACCACACAAACTGGCACTACGGGAAACTGCTTGTGAAAAGTGTGGCCAACGCTGGTTGAGCAGTGGCATGATATTCAAACGCAAGAAATTGCGATCATACCGATCATCCTGATTACTATCATCTTCAATCCATCTAAGCCCTTGTTCTTGTGCATAGTTCTCTAATTCTGCACGGCTGACATTCAGTAATGGGCGCATGAGTGTTGTCTCAGCAAATGACATAGAGGATGGCATGGAAGATAAGCCAGCCGGTCCACTTCCCCGTTTTAACGCCAACAAAAATGTTTCAGCCTGATCATCAAGGTGCTGTGCCGTTACCAGAATCTCACCCTGTTGCAACTTATGCCGAAAAACCTGATAGCGGGCATCACGAGCCGCAGCTTCGACACCTTTCTTGCGGCTATCCAGGCTCACTCTTTCGGCGTGGAAATCAACCTGCCAGTCAGCACAAATTTGACGACAATGAGCAACCCACTCATCCGCTTTTTCGTTTAAGCCATGATGGATGTGGATTGCCCTTAATGTGATAGAATTCTGTTTATCACAGCCCGCTTGTGAAGATTGCTGGCGCAGACGAACCAGCAAATGCAGCAACACGGTAGAATCCAGTCCACCACTAAACCCAACCAAGATTTTTTTATGTGTCCCTATCTGATCCGTCAACGCAATCATCAGAGGCTCATGTGTACTATTCATTGTGGATAAAACTCTTTTTTTAATTCGGAATATCAATCCTCAATCAAATCATCCGACAATTTCTTTTTCGTCGAAGTTTCATTCTTTGCACTGATACAAAGGACCCCGGATAGGATAACAAGCCCTAATCCGACCACATAGGCCGGAACGAATTCATCACCAAAAAACAAAATCAACCACATCATCGACAATATTGGTGATAAAAATAGGATCGAGGCAATTTTCGGTGAATCAGGGCTGCTCATAGCCTTGAACCAGATAATATAGGAGATCCCATTCAATATGATGCCATTTAGCAGTGTTGGCATCAGTGAATCTCCCATAGGCCACTGGAATTTGCTAAACGCGAATAAAAATATGAGAGATACCACAGTTGAGTTAGCGAAAACCCAAAACGTACTGATATAAGGATCAATAGCAAAGTGTTTTGATAAAACAGACAGTAACGCAAAACAAAACGCGCCGCTAAACACCAGTAATAGAGCCTGTGGATGCTGCACAGAAATTTGAGTGATATTACCTTGAGTAAAAGTGATGACAACTGCAATAAAACCAATTGTCATACCTATCATCTGCTTGATAGACAATTTCTTTTTGAACAAAAGAAATGATAGTCCAATTATCATCAACGGCCAGCTATATTGAATGACCAAAACAGCAACGCCATTTTCGATAGAATAGCCATAGTAGAGCAGTAAATAAAAGAAACAGTCCAAAGCCCCTAATATGAGAACCTTAATCATTACAGGAAAAGGAATAAATAAGAGTTGCTTCCAGTTTCTCCCCATCATAACCGCAACCAGAAAGACAGCTAAAACTGACAGTACATTTGACCAGAATAAAAATTGGAAATGATCCATCTCTTTCTGACCAAAACGCGATATAGACGGAATAAAACTCCAGATGAATACACAGGAAAACGCATAAATAATATATTGATATTTGGCCATCGAAAACCCAACTTATTATTTTTAATACCCTGTAAATAAGATAATTTATCTCAACGTGTAATAAGAACGATAATATTGTTCAATATAGTTTCTGCTGATTTTTTTACCATATTCAATAAAACAGGTGGAAATAATGAAGAATCTCTATCCTCCAATACTTCCACCTGTAGAAGACACCTGTAAAAGAATTACCTGCAAAAATGATATGTAAAATTATACTCAATCAGGTTATCAACAATAGCCATACTGCATTAAACGTTCATAACGACGGTTCACTAATTCTTCACTGCTGAGCTCACTCAATTCAGTAAGATCAGCCAGTAATTGTGCTTTCAGCGTATCTGCTATTACTTCGTAGTTACGATGTGCACCACCTAATGGCTCCGGGATCACTGAATCAATCAATTTCAGCTCTTTCAGGCGGGGAGCTGTATTTCCCATCGCTTCTGCTGCCAAAGGGGCTTTATCAGCACTTTTCCATAAAATGGAAGCACAACCTTCCGGCGAGATGGTGGCAAACGTACTGTATTGCAACATGTTCACTTTATCACCAACACTCAGTGCCAATGCACCACCGGAGCCACCTTCACCGATAACCGTACAGATAACAGGCACAGACAAACGAGACATTTCACGCAGGTTACGAGCGATAGCTTCTGACTGCCCACGCTCTTCTGCTCCCACACCCGGATACGCGCCCGGAGTATCAATAAAAGTGATGATTGGTAGTTTGAAACGCTCTGCCATTTCCATCAATCGCAGAGCCTTGCGATACCCTTCTGGCGATGGCATACCAAAGTTACGACGGATCTTTTCTTTTGTCTCACGACCCTTTTGGTGCCCAATCACCATCACCGGACGACCATTAATACGCGCCAATCCACCGACTATCGCTTTGTCATCTGCATAAGCACGATCACCAGCCAATTCTTCAAAATCAGTAAAAATACGCTGAATATAATCCAGTGTATAGGGACGAAGGGGATGACGTGAAAGTTGGGAAATCTGCCATGCTCCCAGATCAGAAAAAATTTTGCGGGTCAGCTCTACGCTTTTTTCCCGCAAACGCTGGACTTCTTCATCCAGATTGATATCTAGCTTTTCGTCTTGACGGCTAACTGCGGTGAGCGAATCGATTTTCGCTTCCAGCTCGGCAATCGGCTGTTCAAAATCCAGAAAATTCAGAATCATAACGTTCCTATTTTAGTCAAATTCTAATTCTACCTGCTCGCTACCCAGCAGAGTTCGTAGATCTGTCAAAAGGGTATCCGTTGGAGTTACCCGCCATGTTGCCCCAAATCGTAAACGGGCGCGGGCATCCACCCGCTGGTAATAAAGATGAACCGGTATCGTACCTGAACGGTGTGGCTCCAATGTTCCACGGAGACGGTTCAATAATTGTTCATCAATTTGCCTGTCTGACAACGAGATAGCAAGCCCACGTGCAAATTTTTCACGGGCCTCACTGATATCCATTAATTCCCGGGCTGTCATTTTAAGCCCACCACTGAAGTCATCAAAGCTGACTTGTCCGGTTGTGATTAAAATTTTGTCCTTCTCCAGCAAATGCTGATATCTTTCCAGGGCATCAGAGAACAACATAACTTCCAGCCGTCCTGAGCGATCATCCAATGTGCAGATACCAATACGATTACCCCGTTTGGTCGTTACAATTTTGGATGCCAGCACCAAACCTACCACAGTTGTAACTTGCCCACGAGGTGTTGGATTCACATCTTTTAGACGTAATCCATTTGTATATCGTTCAATCTCTTTTAAATAACCGGTGATCGGATGACCGGTCAAATATAGTCCTAGTGTCTCCCGCTCACCATCCAATACCACTTGGTCCGGCCATTTTGGTGTACTGGCATATGAACTCTCAACCTGTTCAGGTTCTTCCGCCAGCACGCCAAACATATCCGTTTGCCCAATGGCTTCGGCCTTAGCATGTTGATCTGCTGCTTTCAGAGCATCTTCCAGTGAGGACATTAAAGCTGCACGGTGTGGTCCTAGCCTATCGAATGCTCCTGACATAATCAGTTTTTCCATCACCCGGCGGTTCAGTTTTTTGATATCAACACGGGCACACAGTTCAAACAGTTCCTTAAAATGTCCACCTTTCTGACGAGATTCAATAATGGCTTCAATCGGCCCTTCACCAACACCTTTGATCGCACCAATGCCATAAACAATTTCACCTTCATCATTGACGTGAAAATGGTATAAACCGCTATTAATATCAGGAGGCAGAACTTTCAGCCCCATACGCCAGCATTCATCCACTAAGCCAACGACTTTCTCGGTGTTATCCATATCAGCGGTCATTACAGCAGCCATAAATTCTGCCGGATAATGGGCTTTTAGCCATAATGTCTGATAAGAAACCAATGCATAGGCAGCAGAGTGAGATTTGTTGAAGCCATAACCTGCGAATTTCTCCACTAAGTCGAAGATTCTCATTGCAAGTTCGCCATTTATCCCCTGTTTTACCGCGCCATCTTCAAATACTGAGCGCTGTTTAGCCATTTCCTCCGGTTTTTTCTTCCCCATCGCACGGCGTAGCATATCTGCACCACCGAGGGTATAACCTGCCAATACCTGAGCAATCTGCATCACCTGTTCCTGATACAAGATGATGCCATAGGTTGGCTCCAATACAGGTTTTAAGGACTCATGTTGCCATTCGACATCTGGATAAGAAATTTCTTCCCGCCCATGTTTACGGTCAATAAAGTTATCCACCATGCCTGATTGCAGTGGCCCCGGACGGAACAGTGCTACCAGAGCGATCATGTCTTCAAAACAGTCTGGGCGCAGACGCTTGATCAAATCTTTCATGCCACGGGATTCAAGCTGGAACACAGCCGTTGTTTCAGAACGTTGCAGCATGTCAAAACTTTTCTGGTCATCCAGTGGAATTGCCGCAATATCAATTGGTTCCAGATTTTTCTTGGCGCGACGTGCATTTACCATCTCAAGTGCCCAGTTGATGATGGTTAATGTTCTCAGTCCGAGGAAATCAAACTTCACCAATCCGGCATATTCCACGTCATTTTTATCAAACTGGGTAACCGGGTTCTGACCTTCTGGATCGCAGTAAATAGGAGCAAAATCAGTGATTTTAGTTGGCGCAATAACTACCCCGCCCGCATGTTTACCTGCGTTACGAGTTACCCCTTCCAATTTACGCGCCATGTCAATCAACGCTTTGACTTCTTCATCCGCTTCGTAAATTTCAGGTAACTGAGGCTCTGCCACAAATGCCTTTTCCAGTGTCATTCCCGGATCAGGAGGAACCAGCTTTGATATTCGATCAACAAAACCATAGGGATGCCCAAGTACTCGCCCAACGTCACGAATTACTGCTTTTGCCGCCATCGTACCAAAAGTGATGATCTGTGACACAGCATCCCGTCCGTACATATCAGCAACGTGTTCAATAACCTGATCGCGTTTTTCCATGCAGAAATCGACGTCAAAGTCAGGCATGGAAATACGCTCTGGGTTAAGGAAACGTTCGAACAATAAATCGAATTCAAGTGGATCGAGATCAGTAATTTTCAGGGCATAAGCGACAAGAGAACCCGCACCAGAACCACGCCCTGGCCCTACTGGTACACCGTTATCTTTCGACCACTGGATAAATTCCATCACGATCAGGAAATAGCCCGGAAAACCCATCTGGTTGATCACTTTCAACTCAATATCCAGACGCTCATCATATTCTGGGCGCTTTTCTGCCCTGATTGCCGGATCAGGATAAAGGAATGCTAAACGCTGCTCTAAACCCTGTTTTGATTTTTCAATCAGATAGTCTTCCGTGCTCATTCCCCCTGTCGGGAACTTTGGCAAGAAATATTCACCAAGACGGATCGTAACATTACAGCGTTTCGCAATTTCTACGCTATTTACTAATGCTTCAGGGATGTCAGAAAAAAGCTCACACATCTCCTGCTCACTGCGCAAATATTGCTGGGGACTGTAATTTTTCGGACGCTTGGGATCAGAGAGGGTATAGCCGTCATGAATGGCAACTCGAATTTCATGAGCCTCAAAATCTTCACTTTCCAGAAAACAGACATCATTAGTTGCTACAATCGGCAGATTTTTTTCTGCTGCTAATTCAACAGCAGCATGAAGATAAGTCTCTTCATCCTGACGTCCAGTACGGATGAGTTCCAGATAGTAGCAGTCTGGAAAGTGTTTCTGGTAAAAATCAAGACATTGCTCAACTAACACCTGGTTGCCACGCAGCAAAAACTTGCCGACATCGCCCATACGTCCGCCAGACAACAATATTAGTCCCGCTTTATATTTTACCAGCCACTCTTGTTTGATGGTTGGGCCAATTGCGCCATAACCTTTCTGATAGGCTTCGGAAATCAGTAAAGTCAGATTCTGATAACCTTCATTATTACGGGCCAGAATGGTCAGATGGGCGTATTCATCGCCCAATTGATCACTTTCCATGTAGAAATCAGCCCCAATAATGGGTTTAATACCTGCACTATGAGCACTGCCATAGAATTTCACCAGACCACACAGATTAGTAAAATCCGTGATTGCAAGTGCAGGCATACCCAGTTCAGCCACTTTTTTTATCAGTGGTCCTGTTTTGGCTAAGCCATCAATCATTGAATAATCACTGTGAACACGCAAGTGCACAAAACGTGGTTCGGTCATAATCTGCTCAGATACTTATTCCAGATTTTATCCAAGAGTCAGCGCACGTTTGACTGGCGCAAAACTTCTACGATGGTGTTCCGTAGCCCCCAACAAAGACAATTTTTCCAAATGCAGTGCGGTGGGATAACCTTTGTGTTTCGCAAAACCGTACTCAGGGAACTGTTTATCCAGTTCAGTCATTTCCCTATCTCGTGTTACTTTCGCCAAAATAGAAGCGGCACTGATTTCCGCTACCAGGTTATCTCCTTTTACTACCGACTGTGCTGACATCGACAATACAGGGCAACGATTTCCATCAATCAAAACATAATCAGGCTGAATAGCCAGAGCTGCAACAGCACGCTGCATAGCAAGCATTGTGGCATGAAGGATATTGAGCTGGTCAATTTCTTCTGGCTCAGCGCGCCCAAGGCTCCAACACAACGCTTTTTCTTTAATTTCCAGATAAAGCGCTTCACGACGTTTTTCTGTCAGTTTTTTCGAATCCATCAAGCCTGCAATGGGGTTAGCAGGATCAAGAATAACTGCCGCAGTAACCACTGCACCTACCAGCGGGCCACGCCCAACTTCATCAACACCGGCAATCAAATTCGCCTGAGGATAAACAAAATTCATTATCTTCTCGCTAACTCCAGTACCGCCTGTGCCGCCTGCTCATCAGCATCACAACGAATACTTTCATGCAAATGCAGGAAGGTCTGCTTTAACGCTTCCACTTCAGCACCACCACGCAAGAGCGGCAGCAATGCCTCTGACAGCGCTTTTGGCTCGCATTCATCCTGTAGTAACTCTTTGACTAACTCTTCACCTGCCAACAAATTAGGTAGGGAGACATAAGGTGTTTTCACCAAGCGTTTTGCCAACCAATATGTAAGAGGTTTCATTCTATAGCCTACTACCATTGGGCACTTAGCCAGCATACATTCCAATGCTGCTGTACCGGATGCCAGTAAAGTCGCATCGCTGGCTATCATCGCTTCACGGGCTTTACCATCTAATAAATGAATGGATAATTCCGGTGCAATTTCATCTTTTATACGCTGAAATTGCTCACGCCGTTTGGCATTTACCAATGGAACCAATACATGCAAATCAGGCAAATCCTTCCTTAGCAATTGTACAGTTCTGAGAAAATCGGCACTCAGCATTTCTACTTCGGCATTGCGGCTACCCGGCAAAAGCGCCAGGCAATGAGCATCCAATGGAATATCTAACGTTTCCCTGGCGGCAGTTTTATCGGTTTGCAGCGGCATTGCATCTGCCATTGTATGCCCAATAAATCGGCATGGAACATTAAATCGATCATAGAACGCTTTTTCAAACGGCAAAAATGCCAGTACCAGATCTGTCGCACGACCGATTTTGAACACCCGTTTCTGACGCCATGCCCATACCGATGGGCTGACGTAATGGATAGTTCTGATCCCTTGCTGTTTCAGCCGACCTTCCAGGGTGATATTGAAATCAGGGGCATCAATGCCAATAAAGACATCTGGTTTCAACTCAGTAAAACGCGTTGTTAAATCTTTACGAATTTCTAACAAACGGGACAAACGTCCTAAAACCTCAACGACTCCCATGACCGCCAGTTCTTCCATCTCATACCAGACTTCACAACCTTCGGCTTGCATAAGGGGGCCTGCGACACCCACAAAACGGGCATCAGGGATTTTAGCTTTCAATGCGCGGATCAGTGCCGCACCAAGGATATCACCGGATGTTTCTCCGGCGACTAAGCCAATGATCAGCGGACGTTGATTATTGGCAGAAGAAAAGGTAGTCAAAGGAGTGTCCTTCATCTACTTAACGAATGATGCCACGGCTGGATTTTGCTGAACTCGCCAGAAAATCACTGAATACTTTTACATGTGGGTTGTTTGCAGCCTGAATTTCAATCCCTTTTCTGGCTTCTTCCAAAGTTTTTCCACTACGATAAAGTTCCTTGTACGCATTACGGATAGCGTGCAGCGATTCTTTATCAAATCCACGACGTTTCAGGCCTTCAATATTCAAACCAAAAGGCGTGGCATGGTTACCCTGTGCAATAACATAAGGAGGCACGTCCTGAGCAACGCCGGAACACCCTCCCACCATAACATGGGAACCAATCTGACAAAATTGATGAACTGCTGTCATTCCACCGATAATCACGTAATCACCAAGAATAACATGCCCCCCCAACGTACCATTATTAGCAATGATACAGCGATCACCGACAATACAGTCATGAGCAATATGGGCATTAATCATCAGCAAATTATCACTGCCAACTTTGGTGACACCACCACCCTGGACAGTGCCACGGTGAATCGATACGCTTTCGCGAATACGGTTACGATCACCGATTTCAACACGAGTGGGTTCACCCTGATATTTGAGGTCCTGATTAGCTTCACCAATTGACGCAAATTGATAAATCTGGTTATCACGACCAATCTTAGTTATCCCGTTGATCACAACATGGGATTTCAATTCAGTCCCTTCACCAATTTCTACTTGCGAACCGATATAACAAAATGGGCCAATGCGAACATTGGCACCAATAACAGCTCCCTTTTCAACAATAGAAGAGGGATGGATAGTAGCAGTCAAATCAATCATGCATTAAGCCTCACGGCGGCGGGCACACATCATTTCAGCTTCGCAAGCCACTTCTCCATCGACTTTTGCTACACCTCTGAAACGCGCAACACCACGGCGTTCTTTAATAAATTCTACTTCCAAAATCATCTGGTCACCCGGCAAAACTGGTCGTTTAAAACGCGCATTATCAATAGTTGCAAAGTAATACAATTCTCCCGGCTTCAGTGTACCAACACTTTTGAATGCCAGAATTCCAGTTGCCTGAGCCATTGCTTCAAGGATCAATACGCCAGGAAAAACCGGCTTACCTGGGAAATGCCCCTGAAAGAATGGCTCATTAAACGTTACATTTTTAACTGCTCGTAGAAACTTGCCTTCTTCAAAATCCAGAACGCGGTCTACCAGCAAAAAAGGGTAGCGGTGAGGCAGTAAATCCAAAATTTCTTCAATTTGCAGAGTATGATTATCACTCATCTAAATACTCTTCCTGTCTGTATTCCAATCGTAGTATCAAAAAATATGTTATTAAACAATATCGTCAAAACATACAGCATTAACGACACGGCCTGCGTCAACTCCCGGAGGAGTTATCAGACAGGCCGCAAAAATAAAAGTACAACCAAAACGTTTGTATGATTACTTGCTGTCACCTTCAAGCTGGCGTTCCACAGATTTAAGCCGCTTATTCATTTCGTTAATATTCATTACTAAAGCAGTAGCCTTACGCCAAACTTTATTCTGCTGTACTGGTATACCAGATGAATATACACCCGGCTCAGTAATAGGGCGTATCACCATGCTCATACCAGTCACAGTTACTTTATCACAGATTTCCATATGTCCGTTTATGGCACTGGCTCCACCAATCATACAATAACGACCAATTTTCAGGCTCCCCGCCATAATGACACCACCCGCTATTGCAGTGTTATCACCAATTGTGACGTTGTGAGCAATTTGGCATTGGTTGTCAATGATAACACCATTACCGATGACAGTGTTATCCAGAGCACCACGATCTATAGTAGTACAGGAACCTATTTCAACACGATCACCAATCATTACCGTGCCTAACTGAGGGATTTTAATCCAATTACCGTGATCATTGGCATAACCAAAACCATCAGAGCCTATAACAGCCCCTGACTGAATGAGACATTGTTCACCGATTTCAACATTGTGGTACACAGAAACATTGGCCCAAAGGCGAGTTCCTGTACCGATACGCACATTTTTGCCAATAAAACAACCAGCACCAATGATAACGTTATCACCAAGCACAACACCTGATTCGATAACTGCATTTGCCCCAATTGCAACATTTCTGCCCAATGTTGCTTCAGAAGAAATCACTGCTGATGGATGGATATCCTGCGCAGGTCGTGGCGTTGTATCCATGATTTGCGCCATACGTGCATAGGCAAGATAAGGATTATCAACCACCAGAGCTGGAATCTTACAATGAGGTAAATCGGCTTCGCGCAGCACAACAGCAGCGGCCTGACACTCTGCAAGTTTCTCGGTGTAACGGCTATCCGATAAAAATGTAATTTGTTCGCTATTTGCTGAATACATAGGGGCAATACCAGTGATGACGATATTGCCATCACCATGCAATTGCGCATTCAACTGCTGAGCAAGGTCAGCCAATCGAATCGAAACCATTTATTTATTTAACCTGCTTCAATACTTCTGAGGTAATATCTTTGCCAGATGCAGCATATACTACGGTGTTTGCATCAATAACAAGGTCATAACCTTCTTTACCTGCAACCACTTTAACTGCATCCTGAATTCGGCCCAAGAGCTTGTTACGTTCTTCCATTCGACGACGACTGTTATCATTTTCGAAAGCCTGTGCTTTTTGTGCAAATTCATTACGTTTAGTCAGTACTTCCTTTTCTAATTTTTCGCGCTCACTTGCCTTCATGGTTGAACCATCACGCTGCAATTTTTGGAGCTGAGACTGCAAGTCGGATTCCATGCGCTGTAAATCAGATGCACGGCCTTTAAACTCGTTTTCCAACTGTTTTGCAACAGCTTCATGAGCAGGCAGTTGTTGGAATATTTCACCAACATTCACGATAGCGATTTTTTCTGCCGCCTGAACACCAGCAGAAAAAGCTAATGCGATACCAAGGCTTGCTGCACACAGTACTTTCTTCACGATAAACTCCTTTGACTTACGCTATTTATATGTTGGGATATTTATAATCGCCTTATTTAATAATAAGGCGATTTTCCACCAAGAACGATTGATTTTTACCAGGTTCCACCAATATTAAACTGGAATTGCTCTGTTCTATCCCCTTTATAATCTTTGATTGGCTGAGCATAAGAGAACGTTAGAGGCCCCAATGGAGATAACCATTGCAACGCAATACCAGTAGAAACACGGACATTATTCGGCTTGCTGTAATCAGGTAAACCAGCGTAAGCATTGCTCCAATTGGTATCCCATACTGTTCCTGCATCTACAAACAGAGATGTCCGCACAGAGTTAGAATATTTTGCATCCAGGAAAGGCGTTGGCGTAATCAGCTCGAAGCTGGCAACTGCTGTTGCATTACCACCAACTGCATCCTGGGACACTCCCCTGCTATCAACTTCAGGCAGACCATCTTTCCCTTTTTTGAGATAAACTGCTTTTGGACCAATATTATTGGGGCGGAAACCTCGAACACTAGTGGAACCACCAGCATAGAAGTTTTCATAGAATGGCATTTCCTTGCCACCGAAACCACCACCATAACCCAGACGAGCACGTCCCATTATGACCCATGAATGATCATCATCAATAGGATAATAACCCGCAGAGTTCAGAGTAACTTTATAGAATTGGTTATCTGAGCCAGGCACAGTGACTCTCGTATCTACCCCTGCTTTAAGCCCGGAAGTCGGGAAGAAACCACGGTCAAGACTATTGTAATTCCAGCCAACTGTTAGCATAAAGTCATTGGAATCAAACTTGACCTTATCCGTAAGACCCGGATCTTTGTTCATTTTCTTCATGTAACGCCACATAGCCAACTGAGGACGTATATTAGACAATGAGTTATGAACATAGCCTAGCCTGAAGAATAACGAGTTATTTTCATTCAGTGGAATGCCAAAAGAACCATCTGTACCGTATGATTTGTTGGTATAGTTAGAAAGAGAGGCATCATCAGCACGAAAATCATTATAAAACAGCCGACCACCCAGACTCACACCGTTAACAGTGAAATAAGGGTTCGTAAAAGACAAATCCGCAGACGTTGAGTAATCATTCTTGCTGGCATTGATACCTACGGCATTACCTGTTCCTAGCCAGTTATCCTGCTGGACTCCGATCTGAAAACTCATCCCACTTTCAGTACCGAAACCAATCCCAAAGTTCATGGAGCCAGTATTACGCTCTTTAACTTTATAGACCACATCAACTTGGTCAGGGCTGCCCGGTACACGTTCGGTTGCAACATCAACCGTTTCAAAATAGCCCAATCGATTGAGACGTTCTTTTCCGTACTCAACCAGATCATTACCCAACCATGCCCCTTCCATCTGACGCATTTCACGGCGTAATACAGAGTCTTTGCTGGTGTCATTACCAGTGAAACGTATGTTACGGACGTAGAAACGGTTACCTGCATCTACGTTGACATGGAGTTTCACAGTTTTGTCTGCATCATTGATTTCAGGTTGTGTCATGACACGAGGATAGGCGTAACCATAGCGGCCAAGAAGATATTTGATCGCCATTTCCATATGGGTTACCCCGGTTCCATTATACAATGAACCTGGTTTAATATTAGTCAGTTTCGTTATTTCAGATTGGTATCCTGCCAAATTACCATTTACATCAACACCTGAGATTTTATATTGATCCCCTTCTGTGATGTTGATAGTGATATAAATCCCTTTTTTATCAGGTGTCAGATTGACTTGAGTCGAATCAATGTTGAAACGGGCATAACCCCTATCAAGATAGAAACTACGCAGTTTTTCAAGATCGCCTTCTAACTCCTGTTTTTGATATTTCTGATTAGCGGTCAGATTCCACCACGGAACATCGTCCCTGAGTTGGAAATTATCGAGCAATTCATTGGTAGCAAAGGTCTTATTGCCAACAATATTAATCTGCTGAATTTTGGCTGAAATACCTTCGGAAAAGACAAGTTTCAGGTCGACACGATTACGGGGGAGGGGTGTGACAACGGCTTTTACTGTGGCATTGTATTTACCTACACTATAGTAGAAATCTTCCAGCCCCTTTTCGATATTTGACAGCATAGTGCGGTCAAGAGCTTCACCAACACGAACACGAGAGGCCTCAAGGTTTTTCTTGAGCATGTCATCTTTCACCGCCTTGTTACCGGAGAAAGTAATGCTGGCGATGGTTGGCCGTTCTTTTACCTGAACGACCAGTGAATTGCCATCACGCAAGACACGAACGTCTTCAAAATTTCCAGTCGCGAACAAGGCGTGGATCGCGCGACTGATATCTCCGTCGCTGACTGTATCACCTACGCGAACAGGCATATTCAATAATGCTGCACCAACGGTGACACGTTGAAGACTCTCAAAATGAATGTCCCGAACTATGAATCCGTCTGAACCGTATGCAGTGGCGCTGCCGAACAGCAGCGACGCTATGAGCAACTTTTTCATCGCCATCGTTGTTATGCGTTTTCCTAACTGGTCTCCCACCTTAAAAGCGGGAGAAATCATTGAAAAGTGCAAGCCCCATTAATAACACCAGCAATATAGCACCAATGCGATAACTGAAGTCTTGTACACGCTCGGAGACCGGCCCTCCCTTGATCTTCTCGATAGCAAGGAAAAGCAGGTGTCCACCATCTAGTACAGGTAATGGGAACAAGTTAATGATCCCAAGATTGACGCTGATTAGCGCCAAAAACATCAAATAATACACCAAGCCAGAATCAGCCGATACACCAGCTCCTTTGGCTATGGAAATAGGGCCGCTGAGGTTATTGAGTTTTACATCTCCAACAATCAATTTGCCAATCATATTGACGGTCAACTTCATCAATTGCCAGGTTTTATCCCCTGCCTCATAAAAAGCATAGAATGGCCCATATTGTTGAACTGTTTTGTATTCATCTGCCAGCGGGATGATTTTAAATTCGATACCAGCAAAACCTATTTCACGCCCATCGGAAAGCTTTTTAGCCGTTGGAGTCAATGATAAAGTGATTATACTGCCAGCTCTCACAACGTCTAATTTTAGAGAAATATTCGGATTCTTCCTGACATAAGATGCAAAACTGTGCCAGACATCTATATCCTGATCATTGACTTTAACGATCCTGTCCCCACTTTGTAAACCCGCTTTTTCGGCTGCCGAATCAGGATGGATTTTATCCACCTGAGAACTGGGATGCGGAATAACCGGCATAATTCCTAAAGATAGCAAAATATCCTGTTTGGATGGATCAAATGCCCAATGTCGCAAGTCCAGTGTTTTTTGAATAGCATCAGAAGAGTCCATTGGTGCTACACTCACCTCAACGGAGGATTCACCAACTTGACTCACTAACGCCAGCCTTGCTGAGTTCCAATCAGGAGTTTCGATACCGTCAACAGCTTTTAGTTCCATTCCGGGCAAAATATTTGCCTGCGCCGCTATAGAATCGGGTTTGATATCCAAAACCACCGGGCGTACCGAAGGCACACCGATCACAAAAACCAACCAATAAGCAACAACAGCCAGAATAAAGTTTGCGATTGGGCCTGCGCTGACAACCGCCGCACGCTGACCGATGGTTTTGTTGTTGAATGCCATATGACGACGTTCAGGAGCAACAGTTTCAACCCTTTCATCAAGCATTTTGACGTATCCGCCCAAGGGAATAAGGGCAATAACGTATTCGGTTCCCTGTTTATCTGTACGACGCCAAAGTGCTTTACCAAACCCGATGGAAAAACGCTCAACGTAAATACCACATCGTCTGGCCACCCAAAAGTGACCAAACTCATGCACTGTGATAAGCACACCCAATGCAACAATAAATGCAGCCAGATTCCAGAGAATATCCATTAATGTACCTTCAGAGACCAAATCCAGAAGAAATTAACATTACCAGCCCTGCAAAAACAGGAACCGCCGCGGTCAAACTGTCTACCCTATCCATCACACCTCCATGCCCTGGGATCAACTGACTACTGTCTTTAATTCCTGATTCCCGCTTGAACATACTTTCGGTCAGGTCACCGAAAACAGATGCAATAACAACAACGGCGGAAATCAACAATAAGTTCTCAGGCATAACAGGCACTGGGGCAAATTTACTGAACAGCCATGATATAAGCGCAGCAGTCAACAATCCACCAGCCAGTCCTTCAAGTGTTTTGCCCGGAGACACCTTAGGTGCCATTTTATGTTTACCTAATGCACGCCCAAAAATGTAAGCCCCCGAATCAGCGGCCCACACCAGCAACATCACATACAACAGCCACCACGCACCGTGATAAGTATTATTCTCATATCCTTGGGTACGCAATACCATCATTCCACAATAAAATGGCACAATTGTCAGAAAACCAAATGACATACGCAGTGTAACGGAGGATTTCCAAATAGAAGCTGAAGCAGGATAAGCAATAACTAATAAAATAGCCGCAGCCCACCAGAGCATGCCTGCCCACAATAGATATACAATTTGTGGCTTTTCAGTAAGGTGAGTAAGATCTGCCAAAGAGTATTGCAAGACCAGCAACCCCACAGTACACAACACTGCCAGAGTAACACGTTTAGTCTGTGTCAATAATCCGGCAAATTGCCCCCATTCCCATGCAGCAAGTGCTGAAACTGCAATAACAACCAACCCAAATCCTGAGGGAGGAAGCAAAAACAGAGCTGCAATAACAAGTGGAATTAATACTAACGTAGTTAAAAGACGGTACTTCAGCAAGTTCTCCTCCTATGATCCCACTTCGGCATCGTCTGGTGTTCCGCCAAATCGGCGTTCTCGTTTGGCAAAGGCATGAATAGCACCTTCAAAAGCTGTTTCATCAAAATCAGGCCAAAGTATATCGGTAAAATATAATTCTGCATAAGCGATCTGCCATAACAGGAAATTACTGATACGATGTTCACCTCCCGTCCTGATCACTAAATCAACTTCAGACTGCTGACTCAAGTTCATAAAACTACTGACTGTTGCTTCGGTAATTTCCTCAGGATTAAGCTGATCTGCTCTGACTTTCTCAGCAATCTGCTTGACACTCTGTACCAAATCCCAACGGCCTCCATAATTGGCGGCAATATTAAGCTGCAATCCGGTATTGTCCGCCGTCAATTCAACTGAACGGCGGATACGTTCCTGTAACCGTGGGCTAAACCGACTGATATCACCAATAACAGACAATTTCACATTGTGCTTATGTAAGCTCTTCACTTCATTATCAAGGGCAAAAACAAACAGTTCCATCAATGAACTGACTTCTTGTTGTGGACGATTCCAGTTTTCACTACTGAAAGCATATAATGTCAGTGATTCGATATTATTCTTAACTGAAAAGCTCACAGCACTTCGTACAGCTTTAATTCCAGCACGATGACCAAAAACTCTTAATTTCCCACGCTTTTTTGCCCAACGACCATTACCATCCATAATGATAGCAACGTGTCTGGGTAATGTTAGCGATGAGCCACAATCACTAGGCGATATCACTCAAACTAATCCTTAAATAACTAAGCTGGCTTATTGTGGTTCAAGAACTTTCACACATGAAAAAGCCGTGTTAACGATTACCACGGCTATTTCTGGCATAAACCCGAATGAAAGCCTTTATCTCTGATATACCCTTAACCTCTTACGCTGTTTCTTTCGTTGTTGACTGTGCAACAACTCAGAATCTATTGGGTATATACGCCCACAAAAACGTATGCCAAATATCAAACTGGTTATTATAACAACTATAATTTACCTGCGAACTATATCATCTGACCAAACGCAAACAAACATATACTTATCAGTAAAATTCGCTATTTAGCAAAGGCTTTGATTTCCTCTTTCGCTAAAATTCTCGCTATGTTATCGATTTCTAAGACCTCTTCGATGCTTTGAGGTTCAGATAAATTTAATTTTTCAACTACCTGTCGATTCACTATAGCGATATCAGTAAAACAAATTCTATTCTGTAAAAAAGCACTGACGGTTTCTTCATTAGCTGCATTTAATGCTGTTGTTGCAGCCTGACCTTCATGACATGCATCAATTGCCAATTTAAGGCATGGGTAGCGGCGATAGTCCAACGCTTCAAAAGTGAGTGTACTGAGTTCAGTAAAATCCAGCGGTTTCGCACCGGATAGAATGCGATTAGGATAGGCCATGCCATAAGCTATCGGAGTACACATATCCTGTGTTCCCAATTGCGCAATGATACTGCCATCATGGTAACGAACCATTGAGTGGATCACCGATTGCGGATGCAACAGCACTTCCATTTCATCAGCAGAAGCATTGAAAAGATTACGGGCTTCAATATATTCCAACCCTTTATTCATCATTGTTGCAGAATCAACAGAAATTTTACGCCCCATTGACCAGATTGGGTGAGCACAGGCTTCATCAGGTGTGACATAGGGTAATTTATTCAAGGAGGTTTTGCGGAACGGTCCACCGGAACCCGTCAAAATAATACTGGATATACCATGCTCTTTTAAATTCGCAGTACCGAGGTTATGTTGCACTGATTCAGGCAAACTTTGGAAAATAGCATTATGTTCGCTATCAATTGGCAATAATTGCGCTTTATATTGGCTAACCGCCTCCATAAACAAGCGGCCACTAGTAATAAGAGATTCTTTGTTAGCGAGTAGAACTTGCTTACCCTTGCGAATCGCTGCCAGTGTTGGCAATAACCCGGCGACACCAACAATAGCAGACATGACTTGATCGACCTCTTCCAGTGCTGCTAAATCACAAATGGCATCTTTTCCAGACAGGACTTCGATTTGACTGCATTGTTCCTGCAATAAACTCCGCAATTCTGTTGCTGAATATTCATCTGCCATTGCGGCATATAGAGGCCGAAACTCCAGACATTGTTGTGCCATGAGTTCGCTATTTTTCCCGGCAATAAGTGCCACAACTCGGAATTTATCTGGGTTATTTCTGACAACTGAGAGTGTACTTTTCCCGACGGACCCCGTTGAACCGAGGATAGTTAAGCGTTTCATTTTTATACTCTAAGTATTCTACTGACATAAAATCGCAATAGTTTGATCTGTCCTGATCGCCATGTCCATTGCTTAAGAAAGAAATGTGATACGAAATGGAAAACATTAATAATATTTAAACAATAAGAGCAACGCCGCAGGGCTGCGGCGTTGATTCGAGAAGTGGCAATTAGAAATCCATCAACTCAGCTTCTTTATTCGTCAGCGCTTCATCAATCTTTTTGATGAAACTATCAGTCAGTTTCTGAATGTCGTCCTGTGAACGACGTTCTTCATCTTCACTGATTTCTTTATCTTTCAGCAGTGCTTTCACCTTATCGTTAGCATCACGGCGGATATTACGAATGGAGACACGGCCTTGCTCTGCATCACCACGAACGACCTTGATCAGATCCTTACGACGCTCTTCAGTCAGTGGTGGCAGAGGGACGCGAATGATGGTTCCAGCAGAAGATGGGTTTAACCCCAGATCAGAAGCCATAATCGCTTTTTCAACGGCTGCGGTCATAGAACGATCAAATACCGTGATCGCTAAAGTACGTGCATCTTCGGCAACAACGTTTGCGATCTGACGCAATGGCGTTGCAGCGCCGTAATATTCAACGCTGATACCATCCAACAAGCTAGGAGAAGCACGGCCAGTACGCACCTTGTTGATTTGGTTTTTTAGTGCTTCGACGCTTTTTTCCATGCGGTCTTGTGCGTCTTTTTTGATTTCATTAATCACGTTATAAACCCTTGGGAGCTGGTTATGTTCTAGACCATAAATATTAACATGATATTTTATGGCCCTGTGTCATTAAATTCGGCACATCAGGACACTGATCATACCGTCAAATTTCACCAATGTCTCTGAGTACGGGAAGTGATAAACCGGATCGTGAGAAATCAGCCGTGAGAAATCAACGTACCTTCACTTTCCCCCATGACAACACGACGAAGTGCGCCTGGTTTATTCATATTGAAAACACGAATTGGCAGGTTATGGTCACGGGCCAGCGTAAAGGCGGCAAGATCCATGACTTTCAATTCACGCTCCAATACTTCCTGGTAAGTAAGCTTATTATAGAGAACAGCTTCAGGATCTTTTGTAGGGTCAGCAGAATAGACCCCGTCAACTTTGGTTGCTTTTAACACAACATCCGCTTCAATTTCAATGCCACGCAAACAAGCCGCGGAATCTGTCGTAAAGAACGGGTTGCCAGTACCTGCCGAGAAAATAACAACACGACCGTGACGCAGTAAGCTGATAGCTTCAGCCCAACTATAGTTGTCACATACGCCATTCAGCGGGATAGCGGACATCAAACGGGCGTTCACATAGGCGCGATGTAAGGCATCACGCATCGCCAGACCGTTCATCACGGTCGCCAACATGCCCATGTGATCGCCGACTACACGGTTCATTCCTGCTTCAGCCAACCCGGCTCCACGAAACAGGTTACCTCCGCCAATAACGACACCGACCTGAATACCCAACTCAACCAGTTCTTTGATTTCCTGAGCCATGCGGTCTAAGACGCTGGCATCGATACCAAAACCTTCTGCGCCTTGTAGGGCTTCTCCACTGAGCTTAAGCAGGATTCTCTGATATACGGGTTTTGCATTGGTTGCCATGGTGTTCAGTCCTAAGCAGATAAGGATTATTGGGGATTACTACGGTTTATTCAATGACTACACATCCACGCTATGCAGCCAGATGTAAAATTCATCTTTAAATAAAACAGAACCGCCAATCGGCGGCTCCGTTTAAACAATTAAGACTGTTTGCTCATTGCAGCAACTTCTGCTGCGAAATCAGCTTCAACTTTCTCAATGCCTTCGCCCACTTCGAAGCGAATAAAGTCGATAACTTTAGCATTGTTTTCTTTCAGCAGAGCACCAACAGTTTTGCTTGGGTCCATCACGAAGTTCTGACCAGTCAGAGAGATTTCGCCAGTGAATTTGTTCATACGGCCAGAAACCATTTTCTCTGCGATTTCGCGTGGTTTGCCAGACTGCATAGCGATGTCTAGCTGGATCTGATGCTCACGCTCAACAACGTCAGCCGGAACGTCAGTTGGGTTTACATATTCTGGCTTGCTTGCAGCAACGTGCATTGCGATGTGTTTGATCAGCTCTTCGTTTGCGCCTTCAGCAGCAACCAGAACGCCGATACGAGCACCGTGCAGGTAAGAACCTACCGCTTCACCTTCCAGAATAGCAACGCGACGGATGTTGATGTTTTCACCTATTTTCGCTACCAGAGTAGTGCGCTGTTCTTCGAATTTAGCTTTCAGTGCATCAATGTCAGCGTTTTTATCAGCCATAACAGAAGCAATAACTTCTTTACCGAATGCCAGGAAGCCTGAATCTTTAGCAACGAAGTCGGTTTCACAGTTCAGTTCAACGATACCTGCGAATTTAGCATCAGATGAAACTTCAACCAGGATAACGCCTTCAGCCGCAACACGGCCTGCTTTTTTAGCTGCTTTTGCCTGACCTGATTTACGCATGTTATCGATAGCCAGCTCGATATCGCCATTTGCTTCAACCAGTGCTTTTTTACATTCCATCATGCCTGCGCCAGTACGCTCACGCAGTTCTTTTACCAGAGCAGCGGTAATGTCAGCCATTTGTTTTATTCCTCGATGTGTCTCGCGGGAAGATAAGATTCCGCGTGGAAAGTTATCAGATAATAGTTCTATATCAGATAAGTAAAGGGGGCCATAACAGGCCCCCTAACCAATATATTTCAATACCTGGTCAATAAGGGGCTCAAGAACGAGCATGCCTTATTATTCAGCGTCTACAAGACCTTCTTCAGCCTGAACAGCCAGATCTTGTGAACGGCCTTCACGAACAGCAGTAGCCGCAGCATTCAGGTACAGTTTTACTGCACGGATTGCATCGTCGTTACCAGGGATGATGAAATCAACACCGTCTGGATCAGAGTTAGTATCAACAACAGCAAATACTGGGATACCCAGGTTGTTTGCTTCTTTGATAGCAATGTGTTCGTGTTCAGCATCGATAACAAACAGAGCATCAGGCAGGCCGCCCATGTCTTTGATACCGCCCAGGCTGTTTTCCAGCTTGCCAAGTTCACGAGAACGCATCAGCGCTTCTTTCTTGGTCAGCTTGTCAAAAGTACCGTCCTGAGATTGAACTTCCAGATCTTTCAGACGTTTGATTGACTGACGAACAGTTTTCCAGTTGGTCAGCATACCACCTAACCAACGGTGGTTAACAAAGTATTGGTCACAGCTCAGTGCTGCTTCTTTTACTGCTTCGCTTGCAGCACGCTTGGTGCCAACAAACAGAATCTTGCCTTTACGGGAAGCAATTTTGTTCAATTCTGCCAAAGCACCATTGAACATTGGAACAGTTTTTTCCAGGTTGATGATATGAACTTTGTTACGAGCACCAAAGATGAAAGGTTTCATTTTTGGGTTCCAGTAACGAGTCTGGTGACCGAAGTGAACGCCCGCTTGCAGCATATCGCGCATGGAAACAGTTGCCATTTTAGACCTCTATAAAATTAATTGGGGTTATGCCTCCACAGATCCCATGACACCGACTCTTTAACTGTGTGCTATTCATACCATATGAAAGATATTCATACGAATTAGCCACATGAGAGCACCCCGGTGTATGTGCCGATCCGTGTGTGTTATTTACACAGATGAGTTTATTTAGCATTTCTGTAATATTACTTCTGCTATAGGAAATAATTACACAGAATACCGGCGCGCTTTATACCATAAACCGCCCCCATACACCAACATTTGTTACAGCTTTCTGCTAGTCTTGGCGATCAGCGGTTATTGTTAGATATACAGTGGGCTGATACCATTACCATCATCATTTTTTTCTTAATTAATATCAAAGAATCGGTAACTCCCCGATTCTGATGGACTGATTTCATGGCTATTACTATCAAAACAGACGAAGACATTCAGAAAATGCGCGTTGCCGGGCGTCTGGCAGCCGAGGTTCTGGAGATGATCGAACCGCACGTTAAGGCGGGCGTAACCACTGGTGAACTTGATCGCATTTGCCACGAATACATCACGAATAAACAGCAGGCCATTTCTGCCTGTCTGGGCTATCACGGTTTCCCTAAATCCGTCTGTATCTCTGTCAATGACGTGGTTTGCCATGGTATTCCAAGCGATGACAAGGTACTGAAAGAAGGTGATATCGTTAACATTGATGTGACTGTGATTAAAAATGAATTTCACGGTGATACCTCCAAAATGTTTATTGTCGGTACACCAACTATTCAGGGCGAACGCCTGTGCCGTATCACTCAGGAGAGCCTGTACCTTGCCCTGAGAATGGTTAAACCGGGTATCCGTCTGCGCAGCATCGGCAAAGCAATTCAGCAATACGTGGAAAGTCACAATTACTCTGTAGTTCGCGAATATTGTGGTCACGGCATCGGCAGGGGTTTCCATGAAGAACCTCACGTGCTTCATTACGATGCTGATGACGGCGGCGTTATTCTGCAAAAAGGCATGGCCTTCACTATTGAACCAATGGTTAACACCGGCGATTTTCGTATCCGTACCATGAAAGATGGCTGGACAGTCAAAACTAAAGATCGTGGCTGGTCTGCGCAATATGAACATACCATTGTCGTTACCGACAACGGTTGTGAAATCATGACATGGCGTAAAGAAGAAGAGCCACATATCTCAGCCAAATTGGTTAATATATAATCACAAAAATAGGCAAAATCAGACCTTAAAAGCCCAATATCAAATTGGGCTTAAATAACTCATCTATTCAAAACGTCAATCTGCCTTAAATATAATATGGCCGCTTTCTCTTCATGGAAATATCAAAGAGAACCTATATGCCTAGCCAAGTATCTCGCAGTTTAATAGATTAATTTAGTTACATAAAATTAAATTTTTATTCATTCATAAAAGGACTTCACGCTACTTTGCCACATTATCTATAACATGTTTGTTGTATTTATTGGTTAGATTCAGTATTAGCTCCCCATATAAAGAAAGGTAAATATTTTATAAACGGTAGATTAATCATTATTGGAATACACAAAACAGAGCATGTTAGAATAATTAATATAAATGCCATTAATTTCTTGGGTTTTTTAAAATAATCAATCAAATATCCAATTAACAAGCTACCAAATAATCCACCTACTCCCCAAGCCCATAAATACATTGTTAAGTTATTTGAACCATTAAGGTCTTGTAGTAAAGGAGATAAATAGGTATATAAGCCTAAGCTTGCAATACTTGCAAAAAATGTTATCAGATTACTAATTTGAAATAGTATGAATTTTTACATATTTTGCGTATTTATTGTGACGATGAGATTGACGATTTTTTCAGATATAAACTGATTAAATGTTTAATTGGACATGGAACACCTGAATAATGATGTTCTTGGCTATATATTAAATATTTTATATGGGTCTGGTATTTCATAAAATTATCAGGTGATTGCTGAATAGGATATTGATAAATGCAGCCCTTGTACATAAACTGTCCCCATCAGAGCTTCATCATCGACCACTAACGCCTGTTCATCCCACAGTTTTCTTATCATAGGTTTCTGAATATGCCAGTTGATATTGCTTTTGCGCACGCCCCCATTCCTCCTCTGTCTCCGGTGGAATTTTCCCATGATGATCTTCGGTGTCCCACGCTGAAACAACATATTGATGAGTTTCAATTGTGGCTTGAGCAAGCATTCAAAGCTGGCATTTCCCCGACAGCATTGATTTATACCCGCAGTGATTATATTGACAGGCTTCTGATACGGTTATGGCAGCAACAAGGGTTTGATCAGATAGATTCACTTTCCCTGATTGCGGTCGGTGGTTATGGCCGACGGGAGTTGCACCCTCTTTCTGATATTGACCTTCTGGTTCTGAGCGAACATCCACTGACTGAAGAACAATCAATCCGTATCGGGCAATTTATTACACTGCTCTGGGATATTCGCCTGGAAGTCGGCCACAGTGTCAGAACATTAGAAGAGTGCATTGAAAAAGGACTTGCTGATCTGACAATCGCCACAAATCTGATCGAATCCCGTTTAATTTGTGGTGACCTACCGCTATTCCTGCGCTTGCAGAAGCAAGTTTTCAGTGATGATTTCTGGCCATCAGCCCAATTTTTTGCTGCCAAACTAACAGAACAGAAAAAACGTCATCAACGCTATCACAGCACCAGCTACAATCTGGAACCCGATATCAAAAGTAGCCCTGGGGGATTGCGTGATATTCATACTTTACTTTGGGTTGCTCACCGCCATTTCGGGGCAACATCTTTAGATGAAATGGTCGACTTTGGCTTTCTGACCCGTGAGGAGCGTAATGAATTAAACGAATGCCAGAATTTTCTCTGGCATATCCGTTTTGCCCTCCATCTGACTGTTACCCGTTATGACAATCGGCTGCTGTTTGAGCGTCAGTTTAGTGTAGCCCGGCTGCTCGGTTATGAAGGCGAACGCAATCAACCCGTCGAGCAGATGATGAAGGATTTCTACCGCATGACACGTCGTGTCACTGAGCTGAATGAGATGCTGCTGCAACTCTTTGATGAAGCCATTCTGACACTACAGCCTGACGAAAAGCCACGCGCTCTGAATGATGCATTTCAGTTACGGGGAGAACTTATTGATGTTATTGATGACACACTATTTAGCCGTGAGCCTGCCGCAATTCTGAAAATGTTTCATCACATGGCTGTTCATCAGGAGATTACCGGGATCTACTCCACGACGTTGCGCCAACTTCGCTATGCCCGCAGAAATCTCAGCCAGCCTTTGTGTGAGCTGCCTGAGGCCCGAAAAATATTTATGGAGATCCTGCGCC
Source organism: Xenorhabdus sp. SGI246 (assembly GCF_040838225.1). Lineage (NCBI taxonomy): Bacteria > Pseudomonadati > Pseudomonadota > Gammaproteobacteria > Enterobacterales > Morganellaceae > Xenorhabdus > Xenorhabdus sp. SGI246. The sequence goes on along the minus strand of NZ_JBFPEZ010000048.1, from coordinate 29,596 downwards.
ATCCTCATGCGGTCAAAAGTGCTTTGCTTCCAATGCATCGCCATAGTGTTTTAAGTGCCTATACGCCACTTTGGAGTAATATTGTCGGTCAAATGCAGTTTGACTTGTTCCATGCTTATACCGTTGACGAACATACTATCCGGGTATTGCAGAAGCTGGAAAGCTTTGCTGATGAAAATAACCGCATGCTCCATCCCGTATGTGTCGAACTTTATCCTCGAATTCCACAACCTGAATTGTTGCGACTGGCTGCTTTTTTCCACGATATCGCCAAAGGACGTAACGGTGATCACTCCGAACTGGGTGCCAAAGATGCGTTCACCTTTGCCATACAACACGGGCTGACAAATCGTGAAGCAGAGTTAATAGAGTGGCTCGTTCACTATCATTTACTGATGTCAGTCACTGCACAACGGCGGGATATCCAAGATCCGGAAGTCATCCAGCAATTCGCCTGCCAGGTCAAAAATCAAAATCGCCTCAATTATTTGCTCTGCCTGACCGTTGCAGACATCTGCGCCACAAATGCCAAGCTATGGAATAATTGGAAACAGAGCTTGTTGCGTGAACTCTACTTTGCTACCGAAACCCAGTTACTCAAAGGAGTACAGAATACACCTGATTTACGTGATCATATCCGTCACAATCGTTTGCAGGCACTGGCTCTGCTGCGACAGGAGAATATTGACGAACAAAAACTACACTCTATTTGGAGTCGCTGCCATGCAGATTATTTTTTGCGTCATACACCGGATCAATTAGCTTGGCATGCCAGCCATCTGGTTAACCATCAATCACCAGAACCAATGGTATTAATCAGTACTTCATTTTCTCATGGTGGAACGGAAATTTTCATCTGGTGTCAGGATCGGCCTTCTCTTTTCGCTGCTGTTGTTGGTGAGTTAGATCGACGCAACTTAAGCGTCCATAATGCCCAGATCTTTACCAATCGGGATGAAATGGCGATGGATACTTTTGTCATACTGGATCCGAACGATCACTCACTGGCACCAGATCGTCATGAACCCATTCGCCGGGCTTTACTCAAAGCGATTAATGCACCTCATCCCAAAGCCCCTAAGACACGTAATTTACCCACTAAATTACGTCATTTTGATGTTCCGCCTAACGTGAATTTTTTACCGACACAAAATTCCCGCCGTAGCTATATGGAATTGGTTGCGTTGGATCAACCAGGGCTGTTGGCACGGGTTGGCAGTATTTTCGCTGAATTAGGGGTTTCCCTACATGGTGCCCGCATTACAACTATCGGTGAGCGCGTGGAAGATCTTTTTGTGCTGGCTGACAAAGATCACCAGGCACTGGATAAAAAAATCAGAGAGGAATTATCAGAAAGGTTGACAGAAGCCCTTAACACCAAGGATAAAGTATAACGTTAACTAACCAATATTTGACTAAATATGAGGGACCTCATACCAATGCAGCAATTACAATCCATTACCGAATTAATGACCATTATCGAAAATGCATTTGAAAACCGCGCCGACATCTCACCTGCAACCGTTGACGAAGCAACTCGTAACGCCGTCAATCAAGTGATTCAAATGCTGGACAGCGGTAAACTACGTGTCGCTGAAAAAATCGCCGATGAATGGATCACACACCAATGGCTGAAAAAAGCAGTATTGCTCTCTTTCCGTATTAATAACAATCAAGTTATAGAAGGGGCTGAAAGCCGCTATTTTGACAAAGTGCCTATGAAATTTGCTGATTATGATCAGGCTCGTTTCGAAAAAGAAGGTTTCCGTGTTGTACCTCCTGCGGCAGTCCGTCAGGGGGCATATATTGCACGTAATACAGTGTTGATGCCATCTTACGTCAACCTCGGTGCCTATGTAGATGAAGGTACAATGGTAGACACTTGGGCAACTGTCGGCTCCTGTGCCCAAATCGGTAAAAACGTTCATTTGTCTGGTGGTGTTGGTATTGGTGGTGTTCTGGAACCATTGCAAGCCAACCCAACCATCATTGAAGACAACTGCTTTATCGGTGCTCGTTCTGAAATCGTAGAAGGGGTTATCGTGGAAGAAGGTTCCGTGATCTCAATGGGTGTTTACATCGGTCAAAGCACCAAGATCTATGATCGTGAAACTGGCGAAATCCACTACGGCCGTGTACCAGCAGGATCTGTCGTCGTATCCGGCAACTTGCCTTCCAAAGATGGTAGCTACAGTCTGTATTGCGCAGTTATTGTGAAGAAAGTGGATGCTAAAACTCTTGGCAAGGTTGGCATTAACGAATTGCTACGCACAATAGACTGATTCTTTTAATAACGGATAATAAATCTACTGTTTTTGATATTTCCATTTCATTTAGGTGACTAGGTGACGCGCTATGTACGATAACTTGAAGAGTTTAGGGATCACACATCCTGAAGATATTGATCGCTATAGCCTCCGTCAGGAAGCGAATAACGACATTCTTAAGATTTATTTTCGTAAGGATAAGGGCGAATTCTTTGCCAAAAGCGTTAAATTCAAATACCCACGCCAACTGAAAACGGTATCTGATAATAATTCAGGGCAAGGTTACAAAGAAGTCAAAGAGATCAACACTAATCTGCGTTATGTGCTTGAAGAGTTGGATCAAATCTGTAAGCATGATCAGTCAGAAGTGGATTTGAAACATAAAATTCTGGATGACTTACGTCACCTTGAGCATGTTGTTGCCAATAAGATTGCAGAAATCGAAGCGGATTTGGAAAAACTGACTCGTAAGTAACGATATCAGCCGTGTCATACACCGCCTATTCCTCATAAAGAGGATAAGCGGTGTAACAGAAATCCTATATCAGGGTTCCCCACTCCTCAACCCAATCCTGGGCAAAGACTTCCGGCTCGACCACTTCAGCGGCATCGATCAGCAAAACCTCTCCGATCCGTTTAGCGCCCTGTTCTTGTAACAGTTCATCAAAGGCATGACCGCCTCCGCAAAATGTATCATAACTACTGTCACCCAATGCAATGAGACCATAACGTAAATCAGGCTGGTAGCCCAATTGATCACTCAACTCGGTATAAAGCGGTTGAATATTATCAGGCAGATCACCTTGTCCGGTCGTTGATGTCACCACCAGAACAACCTGTTGCAAATACATTTGCCATTGTTCCAGAGTCGCATCGTCAAAGACCTCGATCTCATGCCCCTGCTGTTCAAGAACTTGCTGCGCTTCTTCCGCAACCGCCAGCGCATTACCGTAAACTGTACCAACGAAAATACCAATCTTTGCCATAGATATGATCTCTTTAATGTTTGATACTGCTTTTATTCGTGAGTGGTTGGCCCCTTTATGTTTCAAGCTGCTATTTTTTGGCTACAACTCGAAAGTTATCGGGCGTGGATATTCCAACTCTGGCACAACACCTTGCCAGCCAAATTGTTCAAGCAAATGCTGCCACGCTGAATCCCATCGGGCAGTCAACAACAGGTTTTCTCCTGTCACCGGATGCTGAAGCTGAAGATGGCTTGCATGCAGCATTAATCTGCCCGTTTGATAATATTTAGCAACTCCTCGATTTTGGCGCAAATCCCCATGTGTAGTATCCCCGATGATGGGATGACGGATATGCGCCATATGCCGCCGCAACTGATGCTTACGGCCAGTGTCGGGCTTCAGTTCCAACAAACTAAACCGTGATGTCGGATAACGCCCAATTTCAACCGGACATTCAACTTTTGCTAATGCACGGTAACGAGTAATTGCTGATTGTGCTTCCCTATCCGTATCAGCGAACTTATCCGCAATTTTATCCAACTCTTCCATTAATGCGTAGTCAATAATATCTTCTCCTTCGACATAACCACGCACAACCGCATGATAGGTTTTTTGCATCTGTTGGTATTCGAATTGTTGAGAAAGTGTTCTTGCCACTTCGCTTGACAACCCCATCAACAAAACGCCCGATGTCGGTCTATCCAACCGATGAACAGGAAAAACATGCTGCCCAAGTTGATCACGTAATGTCTGCATGACAAACACGGTTTCATGACGAGCCAACCAACTACGATGAACCAACCAGCCCGCAGGTTTATTCACAGCAACAATATGTTCATCCTGATAAATAATCTCCAGCATATCAACTATTCCGTGTCACTATTCTGGGTACAATGTCCCTGTACAAACAGCTTGTCCAATTCGCGCAGGTGCTCAAGCAACGGCAAATAATGTTTTGTGTCTTCCTTATAGACCTCTTCAAAATAAGGAGCGATAACAAACGCCGTCGGTAGACAGGCTTTTTGTTCAATCAGAGCACACATTCTCGGAATGAGCACCCACTGGAGCCACTCTTCAGCAGCCATAGTATCAATTGAAAAAGGTTCTGTGCTTTCGAACGCTTCTGGTTTAGGAGGATAGCTCTGCCATAAGCCAACGGTTTTCATAGTGGCTTCAATAAGCTGTAATTTATGTAGAATTTGTTTCTCGATACTCATAGTTGTTTATCTTATCTGAGTTGTGCTGATGACTGATGTTCTGATGACAGAAGTTGCCATCACGTCATTAGACCGTAAGAGTACCATTGTTCGATTTCAGCGGAAAATTTGTGGCAAGATAAGGTGTCATAAAATAAGAGGGGGAGACAAAATCTCCCCCTCTTATTTGATTGTCATAGCAGTCCTGCTAAATTGGTCGCTTCCTGCTCATTCCCTGATAAAATACGTCCCTGTCACTTATTCCTTAAAAGATCATTATATTAATAGTATCCGACAAACCTGCCTATACTTTTTCGTCCCTGAGCCACCTTCCTGATGGTTCGATTCCTTAATGATTTTTTTGCTATGATTCCTAATGGAATAACAAAATGATCTATTATTCGGTGGATTGAAACAAGCTATCTGGATCGACAGAAGAAGTCTGTTATAAGAAAGATATCATGATAATAATTTGCATATTATTGATATAAAATAAAAATAATATTCATCAAAGATATTCATTATATGATTATGAGAGATATCTTACATAGTATGTAAGATATCTCTTACAAAAAATTAAACCGATATCTGCATCTACAAAATTGCCACGGGACTGATAGTAGAAAGAAAGGTCACTAAATTAGCAGATAAGATGGTTCGTTCATGGCTGCCAAACTGTTCAAGTATCACCTGTCCCGTCAGATTACATACAGAAACCAGTTGCATCTCTGTATCCGTTGTTCCGATAAATGCCGTAGGTGGAAGTTTCAGCCGTTTCTGCGTCACAAGATGGCCTATCAGATTTTCCTGCAATCGGATGAAGTCATCTTCACTCCATACCTGAATCAAATTGAGAAATTGCCCCTCAAAATTGACAGTCATATCACCAGCAAACTGCGTGACATAGTAATCATGGATTGAGTCTTGCAAACGGATCTCCAGCGCATTTTCTACCTTACTGAGTTTTTCCTGGACAAAAAATGGCTTGGGAAACCAGTGCACTACACTATCTCCCGTCCGTTCGATACAAGGTGAAGGTACGCCATACAGCTCGCTGCTGGCAGGCGGTAACCCTGTTTCTTTCTGCCACAGTTCAACATAGCGTTTGGTAAAGTCAGAAAGTGCCTCTGTTACATTGAAGGTCATATGATTATTTCTTCCATTTTTCAGTCCAATACTGCTGTTTTACTCATTCCTATACGTTTTTCAACGAAATAACAACTATATCCAAAAGATTTTAGGTGGCATCACGTCCATAAAGTCATAGTATAAAAAATGATATTATTTATAGTTACAAAGAGAATTAATTCCCTTCAAGTAACATATCTTTTGCACTCGATTTAGGTTTATTGGGAATAGTCAATAAAAACGTCTGCAAGCAATAAAATAAACATGATATTAATATAAAAAATAACATCACTGTATATTCATATTAAAAACATGAAATTAGAATGGTGATCTTATTTAGATAAAATAGGTCAATAACATTATGGATATAGAAAATAAAAAAGATCGTGAACTACATAAAGAATATACTGGTATTAAGGAAAATCACAGTTTAATTAACTTCCCTGAAAATGTAAAACTAACATATCGCCGTTTTACCAATTGGTCAGAAGAAATTCATGCAGAGAATATTCCATGCTGTATACCTGATTCTGACAAAGATGTTATTTCTGTCGTCAATTGGGCCTGGAAACAAAATTATAAACTGAGAGTTGTGGGTGAATCACATAATTGGTCTCCTCTGATCATTCCACCGAAAGGTCAAAATAGCAACCGCATTATACTTATCGATCTCACACAACATTTTACACAAATAAGTATTAAGCACCTTCCTCAATATTCAATTGTTACCGCACAAACTGGCGTATTGATGGAGACACTGACAACAAAAATGGAAGAACAAGAAATAGGCTTTACAGCTATCCCTGCACCAGGTGATTTAACACTGGGGGGAGTACTGGCGATAGGAGGTCATGGAACAGGTATAAAAGCACTGAATGAAAAATCGCCGCCAGGTCACAGTTATGGTTCACTCAGCAACGCTATACTGTCTTTGTCTGCTGTAGTATGGGATGAAAAAAATGCACAATATGTCATTAAACACTTTAAACGAAATGATCCGAATTGTGCGCCTCTTCTTGTTCACTTAGGATGTTCTCTGATTTTAAACGTCGAACTTCAGGCAGGAAAAAACCAACGTCTTCGGTGTGAAAGTATTATTAATATTCCGGCAACAGAATTATTTGCTCCCGTACAAGACGAAAAAAATAAAAGAACTTTCAGCTATTTCCTTGATAAAAGTGGTCGTGCTGAAGCCATTTTATTTCCATTTACAATTCATCCTTGGTTAAAGGTATGGAGTGTTTCACCTGAAAAACCCCTTTCCAGCATCCAAGTTACACAACCGTACAATTATGCATTTTCCGATAATATTCCCATTCAGCTATCTGATTTAATTAAAAAGATAACCCATGACCTCCCAAATATCACGCCGGCATTTGGGGCTGGCCAATATTTTATCATGGCAAGTTATTTTTTAACTGGGGGAGCCGACCTCTGGGGTTGGAGCAAAAACTTATTACTCTACGTCAAGCCGACTACATTACGTGTTACTGCAAATGGTTACGCAATATTAACTCGCCGAGATAATATTCAGAAAGTCCTCAATCTTTTTTACTCACAATGGAAGGCGTTGATAAAAGAATATGAGAGACATGGAAAATATCCTGTCAACGGGCCAATCGAGATCCGTGTTTCAGGACTGGATACGCCTTCTGAAGTCGTACAAAAAGATGCGGTTGTGCCAAGTTTATCTGCGAACCGCCCACGTCCGGATCATCCAGAATGGGATGTCGCTATTTGGCTTGATGTTTTAACCCTGCCAGGAACGAAATATGCCGCTGATTTTTATAACAGACTTGAAGAATGGATGTTTCAGGAGTTTGACGGTTCTTACGCATCTATTCGTGTCGAATGGAGTAAAGGCTGGGCATACAGTAAAAATGCAGCATGGGATGACGAAGATGTATTAACCAAAAAAATTCCTGCTTCGTTTACTGATGGATTACCCACTGATACTCACTGGCATTCAACTGTTAACACATTAAAAAAATTTGATCCCTATGGTTTGTTCAGATCACCATTGTTAGAAAGGTTACTTTCCGGTAAATAAAAAATGACATTTAGTCAAGTAACATTAAATGTCATAGTTATATTCTTTTCGTTGTTCAAGTTGTAGACTTTGTTCTGCAACTTGCGTGATACAAGAAATCTCGCCAGCTAAATAAAATTAAACATCCGTAGTAATCACCAAATGATAAAGTAACAAAATATAATTATTTCCAATGTATGCAATGGTTAATTATATGTATAAAGATGTTAATTAAATTGTTTTAATTATCGGGCAATGAGGGATAAAAAAATAAATTTGTTCCTATTATAAACAGATTATTTAAATTTTTTGCCGAATTTGTGATAAATGTCACTGACAGATATATATAATAAACTACCTTAATGACCATAATTTATATTATCAATATATTTACATTTAGTTAGCAATCTAACGCTCCAGAGAACTTAGGTGAAATTATGTTTACTGACCAACAAAAAATAATGATACCCCTAAATAAATTAAAATTGAATCATTAATAATAGGCTGTAATATATATCGCTGTAAATGTTTACATCATGTTGCTTTTTCTCTGTTTCATGTTCCAGTTGATGGACATTTTTTTAGAAGGTAATAATGAATAACAAAATGACAGAAGCCATTAAATCGATATTTAATGGGCTACCTGATATCCCACATGAAACCTATTTTCAAGAAGGTTTTTTCAGGGATCCGGCGAGAACAATTAATACAGATGACAGGTATTTTTTATCTCCTGCTGATGGGTTCGTTATTTATAGTGGAATAATAAACCCAGATGAGGCGATTACCGAAGTAAAAGGGAAAAAATACAGCATTCAGGATATCATCAGAGATAAACATTATGATAAGCGTTCACTTGTCATTGGTATCTTTATGACATGCTATGACGTACATATTAATAGAGTTCCCTATGATGGCATCCTTAGTTACTCAGAACATGAACCTCTAGAAACAAACAATCTACCCATGATCGACGTAGAGAATAATATTTTTTATAAAGAGAATATTGAGTTAGTTTATGACGATTATTTATCTCTGAATCAGCGAGTCGTCAATAAAGTCTATTCCCCTGGCATTAATAGAGAATACTATATGGTTCAGGTTGGTGATTATGATGTTGATACAATCACACCATTCCATATACAACAACATAAGCCAGTATATCAGGGTGATAGATTCTCAATGATTCGGTATGGTTCACAAGTTGACTTAGTGATCCCGGTTACTGATGATGGTGAATTAACCTCATTAGTGACTGAAAAAGAACATGTCACGGGTGGCATGACTAAGTTAGTCAGAATCAATGACAGCTCTCTATAAATAAACTCTCTATAAACGAATAATATAAACTAGATTTGAGGTTTTAAGATGTTAAAGAATTCTCCCAATATCATTTCTGATTTAAAAATGCCAGCCTTTTTATTGGCTCCTCCATTTTCATTAAATACCAACGTAAGAAATAATATTTGGATGGAGGAACTTGATGAATCCGCTATTACTGTTAACAGTAATAACGCATTAAGACAGTTTTATAAGCTGTACAGCTTTATGTCATCACAATCATTGGTTTATTTACTGCCATCTGACACGCATCAAGAGCTGCAAGATCAAGTATACGTTGCCAACTTGGGAATTATTGTTGGCGACGAAGATCCAACAGCAATAGTTGCCAATTTTGCATCAGAAATCAGAAGATCAGAAACACCTATTGGGGTGCGTTTCTTTGAATCATTAGGCTATAAAACTGAAGTTGCGCCTTACTTTTTTGAGGGTGAAGCTGAATTAAAATACCTGCATGACAATGTATTGGTCGGCGGTTATGGCATCAGAAGTGACATCAGAACTTTCGACTGGATGGAAGAGAAATTCGGTCTTAAGATCGTGAAAGTTGAAGAAAGAGATCCATATCTTTACCACCTGGATTGCAGTATCTTCTCTCTGGATAAAGAAAATACTCTCGTATATACCGATGGATTCAGCAGTGACGAACTGAAAGAACTGGAAAAAGTTACCAACATTATCAGCATCAGTAAAGATATCGCTTACAGTGGGATCTGTAATTCTGTCAGAGTTAATCAGTATGTTCTCTGTTCATCCAATATCAACGACCTGAAAGCAGGTACGGAGGATTATATCTATGAAATGAACAAAAACCATGAATTGGAAAAAATCTGTTCCAAACTGGCATTAACGCCAAAACTATTCAACTTATCTGAATATATGAAGAGCGGTGCGCTACTTTCCTGCATGGTTATGCATTTAAATAGATATTCTCACAAAATACAGGTAATATAATATTGTGATAAAAAAAGCGATAATATTGATCACATCGTTTTCACTCATAGTTATTGAGTTAATTACAATATAAATAGTATCTTTGGTTTATATTATGCTCGTGCTTATTGGGTTCTTAATCCATTATATATGGCACCATGATGATTTTTAAAACCGCCTGTATTTTTTAGGATATATATATACCCTATGGATTTCAAACTGTAATTTGAAAGACAACGGGTATATTCCAGGGATGGAGTCGGCTGCCTTTTTATAGGATGGTAAGCTTTAACATGTCGTCTATACTAGTTAAATTGATAACTTAACAGTGATCAGTATATGAAATATATTACATTCCTTTACTCTTTTATACGGAAACAAAAAACAGCATTAGTGCTGGCTATTGTTTTTACTATAGTGGCAGCTTTAGCTGAGGTGGTATTTCCATTTCTTGTACAGGAATTAGTTAATACCTTGTTGAAGGACAAGTTGATTCTCTCCTTCTCATTTAACCAATTAATTGCTTCTCTAATTGGAGTATCATTATTAATTGTTATTAGTCACGCTATTATTATCTGGATGCAGACAATTAATGCGTCAGAACTGAGTTATAATATGAGGAAATCGCTGGTCGATTCTTTCCTCTCTTTTCCCTACCATATAACCAGAAAATTTCATTCAGCTAATCTGGCATTCAGAATAAAAAACGATACTTATCTCGTATCGGATAGGGTCAGAGATTTATATAGCGAATTTCTCTATGATACGCTATCTATAATTGGTCCGTTCATTGCCATGGCTTTGATTGATATTAAATTAGCCATTTTGGCATTTATGATGGTTTGTTTGACTACCTTGATCAGCAAACCGATCACTAATCGAGTCGCAGTTTATGAAAGAATTCTACAAATTTATAACTCACGATTAACTGGATTGATACAAGAGTCTCTTTCCTGGATCAAATCTGTCAAAATTTTTAATTCTGAAGAGTCAGAAAAAAAGAGAATTAATGATGCCAATACTAAAGTAAAAAATGTCGAGAGGATCACAGGGTTATTTATGTCCTTATCTGTTCCGCTTGGCTTTTTTGCACAGTTAGCATCAACAATTGCCGTGCTTTGGTATGGTGGTTTGTTATTGATGGATGGAACGATCAATCCCGGTAACTTTGTTGCTGCTTTTACCTACGAGCAACTAATGTCTGATTCGATTAAGAGATACAGCAATCATTTAAATAAATTTGCTTCACTCAAGTCGCTGTTAGACAGGGTTTTCGAATTGTTAGGTTCTAATAAGCCAATTACTAAAAAACACAATAAATCAGCAGACAATTACAGTCCTGATACTATTGATATCAACATCAATACATTTTCCTATAATGACAGAGATACTTTGTTCAAAGATATGAACATCTCTATACAAAAAGGTGAACGTATCCTTATTGTTGGTGATAACGGTCAGGGTAAAAGTACGATATTTGATATTGTGACTGGTTTAACTCCATTAACTGACGGTTATGTTTCAATTTTTGGTGAAGTTCTGGATAACCCCGATCATCAGCGTTGGTTGCAAAAATTTGGCGTGATGTCACAACAGACTCAGATCATAAAAGGCACGTTATACGATAATCTGCACATCGCCAATACAGAATCAACCAGAGAAGATATGGTTTCTGCGTTACTTAAAGCGGGTGGCAGTGAACTATTAGATAAACTGAAAGATGGTCTGGATTCACACATTGATGAAAAAGGCTCTTCTTTGTCAGGCGGTGAAAGGCAGGTCGTTGGTTTAGCGCGTCTGTACCTTAAGACGCCGGAAATATTGCTCTTTGATGAACCGACCACTTATCTGGACAATAGTAAGATAAATAACTTTGCAGAAGCACTGAATAATATCGTTCATGGTAAAACAGTGCTTATGATAAGCCATGATCCACGTGTCTTTAGGCTTGCAGAGCGGGTTATCAAAGTCGACAAAGGAAGAATTGCCTTTGATGGTTCTCTCCAAGAATATATGGAACAACCAAGAACAAACTGATATTTGATGATTGATATAACTCAGTCCGCTTAATGATTTGGTGATGAATCCGATCACAAGAGCTGGACTGAGTCCCCTTCAAGTAACCGACTCTTTCAATTAACCTATTATTATAAAAGGTTATGTAACTTTCTTCCTCGTATAAAATCAACATGAAAGTGTCGAAAGAAGACTTGGCTCCACACAGACTAAACTATACCGGTTTGTTAAATACGGTAAGTAATGATTAATGCACAATAAAAATACGAATCATCAACATTCCTTGATACACTACAAGCTATTTGAACAACAATAATCTCTACCCGATAGCGCTTACATGCAGGGTAATTATCTTTAAGGAATCTTATGTCTTTGTATCAAAATAATCAGGCCCTCACCGAACTTACTCTCGGAAAACCCACTTCCTATTGCGATACTTATGAACCATCATTATTACAAGCCGTTCCTCGTAGTATGAACCGTGAGCCGCTTGGATTGTTTCCCGATAGCCTCCCATTTCACGGGGCTGATATCTGGACAATGTACGAGCTATCCTGGCTCAATTCACGGGGTATTCCTCAAGTCGCTATTGGTCACGTTAGCCTGAATGCGGCCAGCGAAAATCTTATCGAATCCAAAAGTTTTAAACTTTATCTGAATAGTTTTAACCAAACCCGCTTTAATGATTGGGAAACAGTACAAAAGACCCTGCAACAGGATTTATCCGCTTGCGCTAAAGGTGATATTGACGTTGTTTTGCATCCTCTGCATGGTTTCAATCAGCAACCAATTAACGATTTTGAAGGTAAATGTATTGATAACCAGGATATTGAAATTGATGATTATGAGTTCAATCGCGATTATCTTAACAATGCAGCAACCGGGCCTGTTGTTGAAGAAATTCTGGTCAGCCATTTACTGAAATCAAATTGTCTGATCACAAATCAACCTGATTGGGGTTCAGTACAAATTCGCTATAAAGGCCCAAAAATCAATCAGGAAAAATTATTACGTTATCTGGTTTCATTCCGTCATCACAATGAGTTTCATGAACAATGTGTTGAACGTATTTTCAACGACTTAATCGAATTGTGTAGCCCGGAAAAACTCACTGTTTATGCACGTTATACTCGTCGTGGTGGATTGGATATTAACCCATGGCGTAGTAACGACACATTTGTACCAACAACCGGAAGATTAGCCCGCCAGTAATTGAATTAGTACAGATGGCATTCATCCTAATGCCATATCTAATCTCCTAATGGGCTGATTTTAATGTTCAATTAGCACCCAACATATTTCAGGGTAAAATCATTATTCAGGAAACCCCACTGGGGTATAAAGGAGCTATTCTTGATTACACATGTCAGCCCGTTAGGGTCAATGGATTTACTCTCTCAGCTTGAAGTTGATACATTGAAACACATCGCAAGCAGCGACTTATACCGTCTTTTCCGTAATTGCTCACTGGCCGTGCTCAACTCCGGCAGTCAGACTGACAACGGTAAAGAATTACTGTCAAAATATAAAGATTTTGATATTAACGTCCTGCGCAGAGAGCGAGGCGTCAAACTGGAGTTAGTTAATCCGCCAGAAGAAGCATTTGTTGATGGCAAGATCATTCGATCCTTACGAGCAAATTTATTTGCAGTATTGCGGGATATTCTGTTTGTTCACGCTCAACTTGTTGATGCCCAAAAAGCAGACTCTCTGAATCTGAAAAATGGTATGCACATTACCAATACCGTTTTCTCCATTCTGCGCAATGCTAAAGCTCTGCCTCTTGCAGAAGATCCCAATATGATCGTTTGTTGGGGTGGGCATTCCATCAGTGAAGAAGAATATTTGTATGCCCGCAATGTAGGTAACGAACTAGGCTTACGCGAGCTGAATGTTTGTACTGGTTGTGGAGCAGGTGCAATGGAAGCACCGATGAAAGGGGCTGCTGTCGGACATGCACAACAGCGCTATAAAAACAGCCGTTTCATCGGTATTACAGAGCCTTCCATTATCGCAGCCGAGCCACCCAATCCAATGGTCAATGAACTGATTATTATGCCGGATATCGAAAAACGGCTGGAAGCCTTCGTTCGTATCGCTCACGGCATTATCATCTTTCCGGGAGGCGTTGGAACAGCAGAAGAACTGCTTTATCTACTGGGGATTTTGATGCATCCTGAAAATCAGAATCAGGTACTGCCTCTGGTATTAACAGGACCAAAAGAAAGTACTGATTATTTTCGTGTTCTGGATGAGTTTATCGTCAATACATTAGGTGAACAGGCCCGTAATCACTATCGCATTATTATGGAAAACCCATCAGAAGTTGCCAAAGTGATGAAAACAGCCATGCCAAAGGTTAAAGAAAACCGTCGTTCAACCGGAGATGCTTATAGCTTTAACTGGGCAATGAAAATCTCTCACGATTTGCAGTTTCCGTTTGAACCCACTCATGAAAATATGGCAAATCAGAATTTACATCCGAATCAGTCAACTGAAAAACTCGTGGCTGCTCTGCGACGTGTATTTTCCGGCATTGTCGCAGGTAATGTGAAAGAGATAGGAATTCAAGCCATCGAAAAACATGGAGTGTTTAAAATTCACGGTGATGCAGAAATTATGCGCCGAATGGATAATCTGTTGGAAAATTTTGTGAAACAAGATCGCATGAAACTTCCAAGTGGCACAGCTTATGAACCATGTTATAAGATCATCAGATAAGCACCCCAATGAGGCAGTCGCCACGGAATAACACCACGGATGGAGTATATAGTTAAAGATCATGATACACCTTTTGATTGTAGATGCCCTGAATTTGATTCGACGTATCCATGCCGTGCAAGGAAGCCCTTGCATTGCCGCTTGTGAACATGCGTTGAAGCAATTAATCTCCCATTCTTCTCCAACCCATGCTGTTGCTGTATTTGATGAAGATGGGAGACACCATAGCTGGCGCCATCAGAAACTGCCTAATTACAAGGCCGGGCGTTCTGCTATGCCAGAAGATTTACAGCAAGAAATGCCACTGATTAAGCAAGCATTTGATATTCAAGGTGTCGCTTGCTGGCATGCTGAAGGGCATGAAGCGGACGATTTAGCTGCAACACTGGCAACCAAGGTTGCAGCTACAGGGCATCAGGTGACCATTGTTTCCACGGATAAAGGTTATTGCCAGCTACTATCCCCCAACATCCAAATTCGTGACTACTTCCAAAAACGTTGGCTGGATTTGCCTTTTGTACAACAGGAATTTGGCGTTTCTCCTGTTCAGCTTCCCGATTATTGGGGGCTGGTGGGTATCAGTAGCAGCAAGATCCCAGGCGTTCAGGGGATTGGTCCAAAAACAGCCGTTGCTCTGCTACAACAAGCGGGCTCATTAGACAATTTGTTCCAACATTTGGACGCTCAGCCAGAGAAATGGCGCAATAAATTAGCCTCTGACAAAGAAATGGCTTATATCTGCCGTGAAGTTGCTTCGCTAAAAACTAATTTATCGCTGAACGGTAATTTGCAACAACTTAGGCTGACCCGTAATCAGGCTAATTCATCTCTAAGCCAGAGATGACCAAATCACTCAACCAAAATAATTCGAAATTAACTTAATGTGTTCACTATTTAACTGGCCGGATTCACTCAACAAACCAATCCAGGATTTCATATAGTCGTATTTTGCCTGGGAAAGCTCACGACGGGCAGTATAAAGTTGCTGCTCTGCATTCAATATATCCACGTTTACCCGCTGCCCTAATAAAACGCTTTTTTGCGTAGCTTGAACCTGTAATTCTGCCGCTTCCACCGCCATTTCATAAGCACGTATTCGCTTCTGACCATGAACACATCCATTATAATAGCGTCGCAGTGCATTCAGTATTTCCCCGGCCTGTGCATCCATTTCGAATTTGCTCTTGTTATAATTAGCCGCCGACTGGCGCACCAATGCTGATGTCGCATTGCCGTTATAAAGATTCATGGAAACACGCACTCCGACAGAATCAGTCCGGTATTTCTGATTAACACTGCTATCGTTACTGGATTTATTCTCACTGTGAGAAGCGTATAACTCTAGTTTTGGCAGGAACCCTGATCGACTGCGTTCAATATCATGATATGCCACATCAATTTTCCGGCGGGCAACCGCTAATTGGGAGTTCTGGCGTAATGCTGTCTGTTCCCAATCGGCATAATGTTCAAATTCCAGCTTTATTGCTTTGAAATGCTTAGCATCAGATAAACGTATCACTGGTACATCCGTCGGCAACGGAATGCCTACTAATAACTGTAAATCACGGATCGCAGCATCCAATTCATCCTGCACCGTTAACGCATCAGCCTGTACCTGACTGTAACGGGCCTGAGTTTCCGCTACATCAGTACGGGTGCCTTCACCAGAAGCAAACAACTTTTGGTTAAGTTCCAGTTGCTTTTCATAAGCCATCCGCTGCTGAACAACCTGTGTCAGTTTGTCCTGCGCATAAGCGACAGCCACATAACTGTTCACCACTCTCACAACCAGTTGCTGGCTGTCAGCCCGAAAACGAGCATCACTCATCAACGCATAAGCTTTACGGGTCTGATAACGTGCCCATGCTTCGACATCGAATAGTGGTTGGGTCAGGACCAGCGCACCACTGTAACTGTCGTACTGTCGATCATAACGCTCTTTAACCCCATTACTCCGCCACTCTGAAACATTGGTTTCCACTTTTTGCCAATTCTTCGGGGCATTCTGGTAACTAATTGACAACTTGGGTAACAATTCTGCCCGACCAAGCGTTTTTTCTTCCTGTCCTGCTTCCAGTTCTTTGATCGCAGCCTGAAATGTTGGATCATGTTGCAGTGCCAACACATAAGCCTCAGTCAAAGAAAGTGCTTTAGCCGGGACAGAACACAACATTGTCAGCACAATGATCAAAAACAAGCTCATCAACAAGGAGAATCGCGCATAAGATTTCCCCGCTATTCGATGATTCCTGAACATGCCCATTACTCCTCAATCAGCGACGTAGATGCTCTGTCCACCAATGGCTTAAATAAATAGCTCAGCAATGAGCGTGACCCTGTTTTGACAAAAACTTCAACTGGCATACCCGGTTTGATATGTAAATCAGCCAGTTTTTCCATACCTTCTGGCGTAACCCTTACCCGAATTTGGTAATAAGATTCTCTGGTCACATCATCGACTAAACGATCGGCAGAAATGACCAATAGTTTTCCGGTCACTTTAGGTGTACTGTTCTGGTTCAATGCAGTAAACATCAGATCAACATCCTGTCCGATATCCACTTTATCAATCAGGTGCACCATCAAACGTGCCTCAATTTCCAGCGCACTCTGATCAGGCAAGATTTCCATCAGTTTCTCCCCCGATGCCACAACGCCTCCCTGAGTAAACACTTTCAACCCCACAACGGTTCCCTCAACAGAGGCCGTAATAGAAGTGTGGGATAGGTCAAACTGCGCTGTTTCCAGTTTATTTTTCAGCTCATTGGCCTGAACCTGAATATCTGCAAGCTGGCTGCGTACTTCACGTTGATAATCTGCCTGCCGTTGAATCATACGCTGATGTGTTTCCTGTTGCTGCTTCTCAAGCTGTCCAATTCGCCCGGCCATCTCAGCCATACTGCCACTTAACTCAATTTGGTTACGTTGCAGTTCCAGATAACGGTTACGGGGAAAATAGCCTTCTTCCGTCAACGGACTCAGGTTAGTGATTTGTTCTTTAAGTGAAGCCTGCTGGCGCTGTTTATTTGCCATTGCTTCCCGCAGCCCTTTGATCTGGAAAATCAATCCTTCCTCTGCCTGCTGTATTCCCGCCAGATCACTTCTCAACATTTCCCGGCGTGACATGAAAAGCTGTTTCTGCAACGCCAGGATATTGTCAAACCGTGGTTCTGAGCGTTGAGCCAGTAGATCAGGCGGAAAAACCAGCGTGTCCAACTCCTGTTGTTCCGCCAGTAATCGCGCCTCAGTTGCCAATATGGTATGTAACTGTTGCGTTAAAGAATCAATCTGAGCATTCACTTGAACTTGACTGAGCTGAACCAATACCTGGCCTGCACTGACATGCTCTCCTTCTGTCACCAAGATCTGCCTGATGATGCCATTAGTTGGGGACTGCACCGTTTTACGATTACCATCCACCACGACAATGCCAGAAGAGGCGACCCCTTTATCAAGCGGAGCAAATGCCGCCCAGATGAAAAATCCCAATATGCCGATGCCGATAATCAACCAGCCTAGCCGCAGATAGCGATTTGCATTCAGCGGCAATAATCCTGGCTCATCATTTTGTGCACTCTTTATATCAGTCTGAACAATTTTGGTCTGATAGGACATCTTTACTCCCGGACAAGTTTTTTCCCGGCCAGCGGCTAAAACTATGTTGAAACCATACTGAAACTGTATTAATGCTATGAAAAAGATAGCAGGTCATGATGCTGTACGCTCAGCAGCCTTTGACTGTGATAATGCCGCCATAACTTGCTGAGATGGGCCAAATAGTTTCATTTGCCCTTGTACTAACAATAAAACCTTATTCGTTTGGGAGAGCAATGCCGGGCGGTGGGTAATGACCACAACTGTTTTTCCTTGTTCCCGTAATTCTCCAATCGCACCGCTCAGCGCTTTTTCACCGATATCATCCAGATTGGAATTAGGCTCATCCAATACAATTAACGATGGATTACCGTACAATGCCCGTGCCAATCCAATCCTCTGTTTTTGTCCACCAGACAGCCCCATCCCTCCCGCACCGATGACGGTGTCATAACCTTGCTCAAGATTAAGCACCAGATCATGTACGCCTGCTTTCTGCGCCGCTTCAATGATTTTTTCCGGATCAAGATCATTAAAACGTGCGATATTCTCCGCAATTGTCCCGGCAAAGAGTTCAATATCCTGCGGTAAATAACCAATGGAAGTACCCAGTTCATCCTTGTTCCATTGGTAAATATCTGCGCCATCAAGTCTCACTACTCCCTCTTGAGCAGGCCAGACGCCCACCAGCAAACGGGCCAGAGTGGATTTTCCTGATGCACTGGGGCCAATGACTCCCAGCACATCCCCGGCTTCCAGAGAAAAATTGATGTCTTGCAAAACCTGCTGATTCTTTTCAATCGGTTGAGCTGCTTTAGTTTTACCGGGGGGAGAGGCAAATACTTTCTCTAACAACAACGCACCTTTGGGTACGGGTAATGTCATACCACTTTCACGCTTTGGCTGTGCTTGCAGTAATTTATCCAGTCGCTGCCATGATAGACGAGCAGAACTCCAGCTTTTCCATGCCTGGATAAGTTGTTCAATCGGAGACAATGCCCGTCCCATCAAAATTGAGCCAGCAATCATCATACCCGGCGTAATATTACCTTCAATTGCCAGCCATCCTCCGAGGCCAAGAATTAATGACTGCAAAGCCATACGTACTGTTTTAGTGATTGCAGTAATGGATACCGCCCGTTCACTGGCAATGCGCTGGAAATTGAGAAAACGCTCATGCAGACCAAACCAACGCCGGCGTAATGCAGGCAACATACCCAATGCTTCAATGACTTCGGCATTACGTAAGTTGGTACTGGCAAGATTAGCGGAACGTAAAGAGAGCTGGTTTGCTTCCGCCAGCGGAGACTGAGATAACCATTGATTTAATACTGCCAATGCTATCAAAATCAGTGCCCCAATCAGCGCCAACAACCCTAAATATGGACTGAACAGAAAAATGACACCGAGGTAAACAGGGAACCAAGGGGCATCAAAAAAGGCAAATAATGCACTGCCCGTCAGAAATTGACGAATTGTTGATAAATCATTCAGCATCTGCCCCGCATCCGTAGAGCCATTTTTCAGATTGGATTCATATGACGCGGTATAAACACGCTGATTCAGACACATATCGAACTGGCTGCCGACCCGGATCACTACCATACTTCGGATATATTCCAGCCCACCGATAATGGCATACATACCAAGCGTAATTAACGTCAACATCAACAAAGTCATCTCGTTGCCGGATGGCAGCACTCGATCATATATCTGAAGCATATAAATGGAGGGAACCAGCATCAGTAAGTTAATAAACGCTGTAAACAAACCAATCGTCCAGAATACTTTGCTGCGTGCACGGATAACATCCGTCATTTCATCTTTTGGCTGGCGTAATTTCACAGAAATCCCTTCATTATCAGAAGCAAAATAGTTTAATTATGTTCTTATCTTTATATTATTTTTGAATATCGCTTTCTTGCTCACAGTTACATTTTTTTCTTGAGTGTCATGACAAGTTCCCTGCCATCAACAAGGTATGCCACCCATTGTTCAGATTCCTGACCAAAAAAGGCCCGGCTATTACCATCCGCGTCTGTCAAAGTGATACCATCAGGCGTTGGTCGCCAGCCTGCAACGGTATTTCCTACCAGTTTTGTCAGACAATCATCACTTTTCAGCGCCCAGATGGAACCTTCTGGCAAACGTGTATCCGTGAGTTCAACGTTGCACGCTTGATGCTTATCCGATATCAGCCATAATCCTGTCAGTTCAGTCGGTGCAGGGAGATTCAAACTACTGGCCATACTTCCTCCAATCAAAAACAAAGATAACATTATTGATAATGTGCAAGATTTCAACAAAGTAAACAACGCATTGAAGGAAACTAAATGTCGTTGCAACATTGCCTCTCCTATAAAAAGCTGCCGCCTGAACAACAGGCAGCAGTTTGTTTTATTAAAATGAATGTTACTAAACAATGAAATCAGCTTCAGGCGATGGCTGACCAATAATTTTCACCAGAAAATCGTTGCCAGCTAACTCTCCGCCAAGGCTGATAGACATATCCGTTACATCTGTTGATTCGTTATAAGTCAGTAAAACTTCACCAGCCTTACCTGAGAATGAATCAACAAATTTAAGATCCCCCTTGTCCCCAAAGTTAAATTGAGACAAATCGATTTTGTCTTCGCCAGACACAAAATCATGGATCCAGTCCGGGTTGTCTTTTAAGGATTCTTTGCCATCCAGATAGACAAACGTGTCCTTGCCTGCTCCACCCCAGAGATGATCACCGCCTAATCCGCCATAAATGACGTCATTTCCGGCTCCACCTTTCAGAGTATTGTCTGCACTGTTACCAACAATGATATCGTCACCACTGCCGCCAATCGCATTTTCAATAACGACACCACGCGCAATAGAAACGTTACCTTTCAAGCCGCCTACATCAGAGAAAGCGCCTTCATTCAGGTTAATGCGCTGATTTTGGGTAAAACCGGAGAAATCAAATGTATCTTCCCCACCCGCATCCCAGACACTGAATATCAGTTTGCTATCAGCATCTGTTGCTGTCATAAAATCACGGTCAGTATTGGAATTAAAGCCATAGACTGTGTCACCTTTACGGGTTTCAGTATTGGCACCATATAAAGCCTGAATGGCAGAGATATCATTCAACAAAGGCGCTGATGAGAAATCTCCTTTAAAATCTTGCCCAGTGTATTTCTCGTTGAAATAACTCATCACGGTATAAGCACGGCTATCTTCGAAATATTCACCGACAGTGACATAACTTGGTCTTACGACATCGGAAGCATCATATTCAGCAGGATGTTCCAGACCCAGAGTATGTCCTATTTCATGAACAAACGTCTGCCGTCCATAACCATTCACACCAATATCATTTGTTTTGAAAGTTTCGTCTTTAGCATGATACCAAGAGTACGTTGTTTTTTGTCCTCTCGGCAAAGTTGCAAATGCATAATCATCAGTCTTACTATAATCAAAAAAACCAAAAGTAATATTGGCATCGAAACGTGAGCTGACTTCAGTAAATTTTATATTAGCAACATCAGACCAAGACTGTAATGAATACCTTGCGGCTTCTTTTTGTTCCTCATTAAAAGCACTAAAACCTGCAATATCAAGTTTCGACATTATTAATGCAGGCGCAGTTTTTAAAAAGTGATAAGACAATTCCAACGTGCCAGAAGGCCCGATTTTACTGTCCTGCCAATGAAAATCAGTCCGCAAAAGCTCATTAGGGGCCTTATCCCCCAAAGGCTTATGTATGACACGAATATTTATATCAGAGTTTGGAACGTAGGCTGAGAGTAGTGCTTTCACATCCTGAACAGAGTTAGAGTCGGATAACCCCGTATAGGTATATTTTTTCTTTGAGGTCATGTAAATCTCCTATAAAAAAGACTCATAATCTCAGATCCGATATATCAGCTATAACGGATACTTGAGTTTTTTTATTCTTCCTAAGCAAGGTATTAGAAATAAAACCCTTGAATAAAATAACGTCAGTTTTTGGCCATGTAAAAATGATTAAGATATCATTTTAAAAAATACATTAAACAAAATTAATTTATATGTCTAATTATTAATTTTTGATTAAACATTTGCGTTAACAAAAAAATATATTTTCTTGACAATACACAAATTAATTCTTACCAAACTAAAATTAATTTAAATAAAGAATTAATTTAAAGTTAATATCTATAATTAGTTTTATTTTAATAAAAGAAAAAATAAATAAATGCCCCGGTTACGCAAGAAATTCGATAACCGGGGCATTTTCAGATTACTTTCAGCAACAACAGCGGGGGAAAACAAAGAAAAGTATATACCCTATGGATTTTAAGATGCAGCTTGAAAGACGACGAGTATACCAGGCAACAATCAATAATCGCGGTTCATTGCATAAACAGACCAGATACGTTGAACGTGTACTGTTATCTCTTCACGGTCGTGATATAAATGCTTCGCCTGGATTTTGGCATTAACTCCATTTTCTTTCAATTTTTGTTCAATTTTTTTTAAAATATTAGCAACTTCTTCGTAACGTTTTTTCATTGGCAACTTGAGGTTGAAAATAGCTTCCCGACACCAGCTTTTAACCAACCAATCTGTCATAAGCTGTGCAACTTTAGCCGGTTTCTCAACCATATCGCACACTAACCAATAAATATTTTTTACCGATGGTTCAAACTTAAAGCCATCCACACGATGATGCTTCACCTGACCAGTATCCATCAAGCTCTCAGCCATTGGCCCATTATCTACCGCATGAACGATCATACTGCGCTTCACTAGCTGGTAAGTCCATCCCCCCGGACAAGCCCCCAGGTCTACGGCATACAGGCCACTATCAAGACGCTCCTCCCATTCGTCATAAGGAATAAAGATATGAAAAGCTTCTTCCAGCTTCAATGTCGAACGGCTCGGAGCATCTGACGGAAATTTCAGACGCGGGATCCCCATGTAAAAACGGGAATTATTATTACTGTAGGAGTACCCTACATAGCAACATCCGGGGGCAATAAAAAACACATGAACCACTGGGCGGGTATAGTTTTCCTTAGCCAGCAGGATCTTTTCCTGCCGCATTGCATTACGCAAAGGAACTGTAAACTTGCGACAGAATTTCATCAGCTCCTTGCTTTCATTGGTATCCGGCACTTCCACACGCAGTTCACCAGCACGCTCAATGACACTGTGCAGCATCCCAATGATCGGTGTTATACGATCTTCCTGCGGTAAATCTTTCAGCAACTCACCGACAACCAACATTTGGCGTGCAAAAATCAATTCACGGAATGGAATTTCACGAATAAGACGATCAGCATCATCATGTTGATAACACTCAAACAGTACATAACCACTATTTTCTTTCACACGAGCGAAACCGTAAATATCTTTCTTACTCGCTTTATCTGTAATTTCTGCCGCACACTCTTTTTCAAACCCAGGGCGGCAATACAAAGCAACTTTATTCATGGCTAGGCGCCGATTTCCTTAGACGCAAAGCGCCAATTAATACACACAACCAACCGATGAGGAAACTCAACCCACCGATAGGTGTCAGATAAACCAAAAATTTTAGCGGTAAAAAGGCCAGACAATAAAGGCTGCCACTAAACAATACGATCCCTATTACAAAAAATATTCCTGCCCGGCTGAATTGCACCGATGGCTGCCATATCCATACAGCCGCCAAAGCCATCATAGCCAGTGTATGTAGTCCTTGGTATTGCAAGCCAGTCTGGAGCCATTCCATTTGCTGTGGACGCAATACCGATGCCAGAAGATGAGCACCTATTGCACCAAAAGCTACATAGAAGAAACCGCTGATCCCGGAAAAAATAAGCATCGCACGGCTGTTCATCGCTCTGCTCCTACTCTCATTCGTTAGTGTCATTCATTAGTAATAAAACCTAATCTTTCCTGCTCACTTGCAGCCTGTGCAAGGATCCATTTACGGAAAGCCGCTATCTTGCCCAATTCTGCCTGATTATCATGACAAACTAAATAAAATGCATTCTTACTGACCAGGACATCATTGAATGGACAAACAAGACGACCTGCATCAATTTCATTTTGTGCCATCACATTATTCGCAAGTGCTATGCCCTGCCCATGTACCGCAGCCTGAATGACCATTGCACTATGGCTGAATATCGGGCCTTGTTGCACATTGATCAATTGCTGTATATCAAGTTGGCGAACATAGGCTTGCCAATCCCGTCGGGAAGAATCATGCAATAAAGTGTGGTTGGCGAGATCCGCCGGTGTTTTCAGTGGCCGCTCCCCCATTAACAAAGAAGGAGAACATACAGGCAACAAATATTCAGGATAAAGACGGTCTGTCCGCAACCCCGGCCAGTGGCCCCGACCATAAAAAATCGCCACATCAACATCATCTGCCAGCTTATCTTCTTCCCGATCCACAGCCTGAATTCTGACATCAATACCCGGAAAACTCTGGTTAAAACCAGAAAGCCGCGGTACTAACCATTGAATCGCAAAGCTAGGGGATAAACTTACCGTCAACGCCCCCTTGGCACTACGTGCCTGAAGTTTTCGGGTAGCTTCATTGATAGCTGTGAAGATTTCTTTAATATCCAGATAGTAACTTTGCCCATCTTCCGTCAGCAACAAAGAACGGTTACGACGACGAAACAACTTCAGCCCCAAAAAATCCTCCAGACTTTTCATCTGGTGGCTGACCGCAGCTTGAGTGACAAATAATTCTTCTGCCGCTTTAGTAAAACTTAAATGACGAGCGGCAGCATCAAAAACTCGTAACGCATTGAGTGGTGGTAAACGTTTGGACATGTTGGTTTCTTGTATGGTGGTTACGATACCGGTAACTCTTTTCGCTCAGGTATTAGTTTTTATAATCCGAATCATTATAATTTGTCCATTGATGATATACCAGCAAATCCCTATAGTGTGCGCACTTCCTAAGCCGGAACGAAAAGTAGCTCTGTCGCAAGGCAAATTTGGAATGATACAAATTTGTAAAAGCACACAGATACTTTTGGCTTTGTGGTTGTGATGTTGTGTTTGCAAGTTGTCTGGGAAACCAGACTTTGTAGCATGTGCTACTGTTTTTTTTCACTTTCTGTACATTTACCCTGTCTGTCCATAGTGATTCTTTAATGCACCGCAATTGCGGTGCTTTTTTTCCCTGCTTTGCTGTAAAATCCTTCAAACTTGATTAAAGAAAAATTTATTCTTTTATACCTTCTGGACTGTTGAACGAAAGGTATACGACATAGCATTCAAATTAACATCATTTATGAAAGCCTTTGATTCAGAAAAATTTCGCCAACAATTTCCTGCGTTACAACCATCCTCTGAGTATCCAAAACCGACTGTGTTTCTGGATAGCGCAGCGACTTCTCTCAAACCCACATGTATGATTGAGGCGACTCAGCGCTATTACCAGAATCACAGTGCAACTGTTCATCGCAGTCAACACGCGGCGGCCCAGGCAATGACCGCACGTTATGAACAAGCACGTTCTTTAGTCGCTGAATTGCTCAATGCACCGCAACCTGAAAATATTATCTGGACAAAAGGCACCAGCGAATCTATTAATCTGGTTGCACAAGGGTATTTTCGTTCCCGCTTATCTGCTGATGATGAGATTATCGTCAGTGAACAAGAACATCACTCCAATCTACTACCGTGGCTGATTCTGGCAGAACAAACTGGTGCAAAGCTCGTTAAGTGGCCGATTGAAAAACGATATCAACAAAAACAGTATCAACCAGAAATTGAGACGCTGGCAAAACTACTTAATGAAAAAAGCCGATTGGTTGCTATCAGCCAAATGTCAAATGTGACCGGAGCTACTGCTGATTTAACACAAATCACAGATCTCGCCCATCAATATAACTGTCTGGTGCTGGTCGATGGTGCTCAAGGCATTGTTCACGCTCCCGCCGATGTACAACAGTTAGATATCGATTTTTATGCTTTCTCTGCACATAAGCTCTATGGGCCTAATGGGTTAGGAGTATTGTATGGAAAAGGATCATTGCTGAATGCCATGTCTCCGTGGCAAGGGGGCGGGAAAATGCTGACTCAGGTCTCCTTCGACAGTTTTATACCAGAAGCAGTACCTTATCGTTTTGAAGCCGGAACACCGAATGTTGCTGGAGTCATCGGGTTTGCTGCTACATTGGCATGGTTAAAAACACTCGATATTTCACTTGCCGAATCCTATGCTGTTGCCCTGACAGATTATGCTGAGCAGCAACTCAGCGCGATACCAGGCTTTATCAGTTATCGTGCGGCAAGAGCCAGTCTATTGTCCTTTAACTTTGCAGGCATACATCATCATGATCTGGCAACGCTGCTCGCTGAACAGAATATTTCCCTGCGTTCAGGGCAGCACTGCGCCCAACCTCTGCTTGATGCTTTGGGGATCAACGGTTGCCTGCGGGCTTCTTTTATGCCTTATAACACCCAACAAGATGCAGATAAATTAGTCAGTGCAATAAAATTTGCCCTGTCACTGCTTGAGGAATAAATCACCAATGACATCACTGCCAACTCCTATCCTTGCCCCACATCCGTTTGGTACAGAAATTACGGAGCAACAACTGATTGAAAAATTTGAGCAATGCCGGCTGTGGGAAGATCGCTATCGGCAACTCATCGGGCTTGCTAAAAAGCTACCGAACTTGCCCGATGAGTTAAAACAACAGCAGATTGAGATTTCCGGTTGTGAAAATCGAGTTTGGTTAGGGCATCAATTGCTTGCTGAAAACCGTCTGCATTTTTATGGTGACAGCGAAGGGCGCATCGTGAAAGGTTTATTAGCATTTATCCTGACCGCCGTGGAAGGAAAAACAGTGGAACAGGTTTTACAAACGCCATTAACCGAGTTGTTTCAGCAAGCGGGCCTTGAACAGCAATTAAGTGGATCACGGCTCAACGGTGTAAAATCCTTGATTAAGGCCGTGCAGGAAATTGCCCGCTCGTACTAAAATTGTTCATACCAAAACTAAAGACAGCTTTCCCGTTCCGCTTTAGCCACCATTTTTTTCAATGCGTGAGATACAGCAACAAAGCCAAAAGTCGCCGTAACCATCGTTGCGGCACCAAAACCAGAGGCACAATCCATCCGTTTTGAACCATCAGCCGTACTTTTGGCCGCACAAACCGTGCCATCAGATTGTGGATACACCAGTTGTTCCGTTGAGAAAACACAGTCGATGCCCAATTTTCCTTTACCATTCTTCACGACCCGATAATCAGATTTCAGGCGTTCTTTCAATTTCGCGGCTAAAGGGTCCTGCACGGTTTTGGCTAAATCCACGACCTGAATCTGGGTCGGATCAAGCTGCCCACCCGCGCCCCCCGTTGTTACCACAGGGATCTTATAACGGCGACAATAAGCCAGCAGAGCTGCTTTCGGACGCACACTGTCAATTGCATCAATGACATAGTTAAAATCCATTGATATCAATTCAGCAACATTGTCGGGCGTAACAAAATCATCAATACAAGTGACCTGACATTCAGGATTAATCGCCCGTATCCGCTCTGCTATCACTTCCGTTTTTGGTAATCCCACATTCTGCACTAATGTATGTAGTTGACGATTGGTATTGGTAATGCAGACGTCATCCATATCAATCAGCGTAATCGTCCCAATACCTGTGCGGGCTAACGCTTCCGCGGCCCATGAACCGACACCACCGATGCCAACCACACAAACATGTGAACGGGCGAATAATGAAAGTGCTTTCTGGCCATATAATCGTGCAGTACCAGCAAAACGCTGAAGATAAGCATCAGAGAGAGAAACTTGCATCAATAATAAATCCTGAATAAAACCTATACCATCAGATACACTTTATTTTCTGCGTCGCCTCTTTGATTTATTAGTGGCAATTTCGCGCGAAAATATCAGGCAAAGATAAGTCATCAATTGTTTGAATTGAGCAGGATCTTACTGGTTTACCGCCAAAAAGCCAGATAATGCTTTCTTCAATATCCAAACACGTCCATAGTGGTTATAAAAACCGGCCATTTCTCCGGCACGACTACCAACTCCATGATAAATATCGAAATGATGTCCTTTGATTGCTCCACCAACATCCAGCGCTACCATCAGCCGCATTCGGTACTGTCCGGTAAACTTGCCGAAGTTATCCAATACCGGTACTTCCGCCAGCAACACGGTTCCTGGTGGAACTAATGCCTTATCCGATGCTACCGAAGCTTTTGCTACCAAAGGCACTGCACTAGCTCCCCGCACTGCGGTATAAGGTTCAGGCTTAAAAAATACGAAAGAAGGATTCTGTTCCAGAACTTGCCGAACTTTAGATTCATTATGCTTTTCAGCCCACTGCCGAATAGCTTTCATTGATATTTCTTCCCAGGGAATTTCTCCACTATCGACTAACACCTTACCTATACTGCGATAAGCATGGCCATTCTTTCCACCATAACCAAAAAAGGTTAATGGTTTGTCATCACCAAAATCCACATAACCACTTCCTTGTACTTCCATCAAAAAATTATCTATCAGAGAGTTGCTGTAGCCAATGATCCACTTTTTATCAAGAACCCCATTATATATAGCCGCCCGATCCGGCAAACGTGAATACGATTTATCTGGCATTTGGTACAGAGGATATCTAAATTCACCTTGTTTAATATGGCGAGCCTGTAATATAGGGGTATAGTAGCCGGTAAATTTGACATTACCGTAATTATCTTCGCCTTCCATCTGGTAAGCGAGCAAACCAAACTGAGCTAAATTGCGAATATTTCCACCATACTGCATCCAGTTTTCGATGGCATTAAAGGTAGCACGTTGATTGGCATATAATTGGGGAGAAGACTCGCTGATTAATTTGACCTGAGTGACAAAATCTCCAGCATTGACGGGAGAGCCTTGCGCGTTTGGCATATTAACAAGCTGGAAGTCCTGAGTAAAATGACCATCTTTATACTGCTGACCTTGCTCCGTCGGACGCAATTGACAAGCAGATAACAGAAAAACGACAACGCTACATAAAAGATATTTGCCCCAAAGTTTCATATAATGCTCTATCTCCCGCCATTTCGTTCCGAAAGCGAACAATATCAAACCCCAATAAATAATAAAATGCAGTTAGAAAAAAATAGCTTACTCTGCTTAAATCACATGAGAACAAAAATAAAACAACAAGCTTTATTTTTAAGCAAAAAACAAACAAAATTGGTAAGTATCAACAAAAAAGCTTGCAACGGAATCGATCCAGAGTATAGTGTGCCGACATCGGACGCGGGGTGGAGCAGCTTGGTAGCTCGTCGGGCTCATAACCCGAAGGTCGTCGGTTCAAATCCGGCCCCCGCAACCAATTCAGTATTGTTTTCATCGATACTGTTTTTTATAGATATGATGTAGCATTTGCAAGCAGACGGACGCGGGGTGGAGCAGTC